>NZ_AP018449.1:2022500-2182500 GCF_003966895.1 Methylomusa anaerophila
GGAAAAGGGAATAAAGGTCTACATTATCTACTTCATAAGGTACAAGATAAAAAACAGAGTTGGATTGAACGGTTATTTAACAGAAAGACGCCTGATTACACCGTTTATATTCATGAGCGCGATGAAGCTGGTGCAAGAGCCCTAGGGGAATTAAAAGACCGAGGGATTAACACAGTAGCCAACGCCCTAGCTCAGTCCGCCGATCATGTTCTCGATTTTTTCACCATGCTGCGGACGGAGTTAGCCTTCTATGTTGGTTGTTTGAATTTGCAGGAAACACTTGTTCAAAAGGGGGAGCCGATAGCCTTTCCCCTGCCCGTGGCTGCCAACGCACGTAAGTCTTCTTTTAAGGGCTTGTACGACGTCTGTCTTTCGTTGACTATAGAAGGGAAAGTTGTGGGCAATGATGTGAATGCTGATGATAAAGATCTCGTGATGATCACTGGCGCCAACCAAGGTGGTAAATCGATCTTTTTACGGGCTATAGGCTTGTCCCAATTGATGATGCAATGCGGTATGTTTGCTCCGGCGGAAGCCTTTTGCGCCAATGTCTGCAACGGTCTTTTCACGCATTACAAGCGGGAAGAAGACACTTCCATGAAAAGCGGGAAACTGGATGAGGAACTCAGGCGGATGAGTGATATTATAGACAACATCTCCGAGAACTCCATGATACTGTTTAACGAATCGTTTGCTGCGACGAACGAGCGGGAAGGTTCTGAAATAGCCCGGCAGATTATTTACGCATTGCTCGAAAAACACATTAAGGTTTTCTTTGTGACGCATTTATATGAATTAGCGCATGGACTCTATGAGCAAAGGCTGGAAAGCGCAACTTTTCTGCGGGCTGAGCGGCAAGCCGACGGAAGCCGGACTTTTAAACTGACCGAAGGCGAACCCTTGCAAACTAGTTTTGGCAAAGATTTATATAACAGGATATTCAGTAATGCCGGATAGCTGTTAACATCGCTTTTGGAAAAGGAAGACGGATACACACTGTCCAATGATCATCTGTTGATTTTAGACTTTAAATCCACCGCGCCTCTCATCGCCCGGTGGATTTTTTTATATAAAACTGAAATATTTTAAACATATTGCTAATAAAAAAGATATTGTACGTATTTTTTAAAAGTTGTTTTATACATCATTTGCCTGACGCCATTTCCTACACTAATTTTTCAGTGGGGGGATTCAAAATGCACGCTATTCCTAACTGGTTACGTTGGGTACTTGTTCTCCCATCCGCCTATGCCATATCCTCGGTATCAAGAACAATAGAACAAGCGGGAAATAGTTTATGGCCTGGCGATACCCCGGTAAACTTATTTTTTCAAATAATATCGGCCATACTGGAAGGATTTATCGGCACAGGAGCATTTTTGCATATTATTTATGTACTGGTTCCATCACATAAAACGGCGGCAGTAATTACCACTTCAATATTATTGAGCATACTTTACGTAAGCAGTTTAATTATAAACATTTTATATTTGCCAAGCTGGAAAACCATTGCCGTGTGTATTCTTACCATATTTACCTGTATCATCTACAGTATATTGACAATAAAAAAAGTTGAGCTTTTTGGTTGCCGAATCCAAGAGCAAAATCGCCCACAATCATTTTGCAAAAAAGAGCCAAAATAAACGACTCCCGTTTGTTCACGCCGGCATAAAGGGATAGCACTCGCTTACTTTCGTTAGCAGCTTACTACATAACTGTGTCCTAATTATTTAATATTTTCAGAGAAGAATAGACTGTATTACGTTTTTAATATTCGGGGGATTCTAGTATTAACTTTAGCACTGCCTTTTTACAAGGAGTTGAATAGACGGTGAGCCCATTGCTTGATATAAATTTAGACAAAATCAGGTACAATACCGCTCAAGTCAGAGAAAAATGCCGGCAACAGGGTATAGCCGTGCTGGGAGTTACGAAAGGGTTTAGCGCTATGCCGCAGATCGTATCCGCAATGTTGGCAGGAGGCGCTGACGGCCTTGCCGATTCCAGGATGGAGAATATTATTGAGTTGAGGAACAGCGGGTTTACGCAACCGATTACCTTGCTGCGGATTCCGGAGCTAAGCGACGTTGAAAATGTTGTCCGCTACGCTGATATAAGTGTGAATTCAGAAATCACTGTAATGGAAGCGTTAGCTGAAACTGCTCAAAAAACGGAAAAATCCCACCAGGTTATTTTAATGGTTGATGTAGGCGACCTGCGGGAGGGCATCCTGAAGGAGCATGTGCTTGAAACCGCCAAACAAATATCCCGCCTTAAGGGGGTAAGATTACTGGGGTTAGGGACTAACATGGGCTGTTTTGGCGGCGTACTGCCCAGCACCGATAATTTAGGGCTTTTGGTTGAACTGGGATTTAGAATTGAGAATCAGTTAGGTTTCAAGCTTGAAGTCATTTCAGGCGGAGGAACGTCCACATTATTGCTGGTAGAAAACCGGAAGGTTCCTGCCGGAATCAATCAACTGCGAATCGGCGAAGGGATACTATTAGGCACCGACACCACGAACCAGAGAAAAATCTCATGGCTGTGGGATGATGCATTTGTTCTAAGTGCGGAGGTTATCGAGCTTAAATCTAAACCGTCTGTGCCGATGGGGGATATTGGCCGAGATGCATTCGGCAATGTTCCTGAATTTGTCGATATCGGAATCAGAAAAAGAGCAATTTTAGCTCTGGGCAAGCAAGATGTCTATATTGAAGGAATTGTCCCCGTTGATGGAAACCTGAAGATTTTAGGCGCCAGCAGTGATCATTTGATTGTGGATGTAACTGACACTGAACAAGATATAAAGGTTGGCGACAATATTTCTTTTCAGTTAACATATTCCGGTTTGGTTTCCGCCAGTCACTCCCGGTATGTAGCGAAAAAATTCAGGGAGGTTCAGTGATGGTAGAGATGATCGTGATGGTCGAATTGGTTGACAAAAATGATATTGAACTTATTCCCCAATTGGTTAAACTGGAAGCAGAGGCCTTTGGCCAGGGCGGATTGAATGAATGGCACCTTGTGCCGATTATCAGGCACGGACGGGTATATATCAGCAAAAAGGGCGAAAAAGTTGTCGGTTCGGTCCAGTACATATTAGACTGGGACAATCCGCAAAAAGCGTATATGATTGGTGTTTCGGTATCGCCGGAATACCGTGGCCGCGGGATAGGTACCGAATTACTTAAGGAAACCTTTAAAGCTTTGTCCAGGGAAAATATTGCAGAAGTTGAATTAACAGTTGCCCCGGATAATCTGGCAGCAATTAAAGTCTATGAGAGAAAATTGAAATTTGTAGTTACGGAATACAGAAAGAACGAATACGGAAACCACCAGGATAGACTGGTAATGAATTTATCTTTAGCCTAGCGTTGTTTTCGAAGCTTTGGCCTGCCGGGCGGGGTCAAGGGATACCTTTACCCGTTGTTGAAGTGTTCTTTTCCCCATTCGGCTAAACAGCGGAGAATCTTTTTTAAACTTTCACCCCGGGATGTAAGGGAATATTCAACCCGCGGCGGAATTTCCGGATATACTTTTTTAGTAAGTATTCCTTCCTTCTCCAGCTCACGCAACCGGGATGAAAGGGTTTTCGGGCTAATTCCCTGCAGTGATTTCTGCAGTTGACTAAATCTTTTGGTTCCGTCAGCAAGATCCCTTAGAATTAGCAGTGTCCACTTACTGCCAATAATGGAAAGAGTATTTTTTATCGGACAAATATCATTCTCATCATATTGTTTATCTTGATTAGTCACGTTGCTTTCCTCCTTTATAGCAATTATAACAAATGTAAGTACTTCCGCAATTGTAGAATTAACGGTATACTTGATTTGAATTTTATCATGAATATAAAAAAATTTCAAAACTATGGAGGGATAAGTCATGAGAATTCTCGCGGTTAACGGCAGTCCCGGGAAAACATGGAATACTGCAACACTGCTGAATAAAGCGCTGTTCTCTAAAACCGGACAGTGCGGGAAATAGGGAAAATTTTCAAGCAATAAGGAGTGGTGATTAGAATGTTGACGGTAAGCTCAGAATGCGAGAAGTGCGGTATTTGTGGGGAAACATGTCCAATGGGAATTATCCATATAGCTGAAGATGGGCCTGAAATCTCTTTTCTTGATAAGTGTATAGAGTGCGGGCATTGCATCGCAGTATGCCCGAAAGATGCACTGGATTACGAGAAGGCACCGCTGGATAAACAGGTTCCGTTAGGGGATGATCCAGTCCTGGACCCACTGACTGCTTCGCGTTTTTTAAGATCGCGCCGGTCAATCCGTTGCTACAAGCAGGAACCGGTATCCCAGGAGAAATTGCTTGCGCTATTGGAAATAGCCAGGTTTGCCCCCACCGGCGGCAATAGCCAGGGGTTGTCATATGTGGTGGTAACTGAACGGCAGCTAATGGAGAAGCTGACCGAGGCAACGGTTGAGTGGGTGGAGGAACTGGTCAGGGACAAGGTGGCAATGATAATGCCGTACGCCGAAATTGTGGATGAATACCGGCAGACAAAACGGGATGTTATTCTGCGGGGCGCACCCCATTTAATTGTGGCTACTGCCCCGAAGGAAATGAGCAGCGGGCAGAGCAACGCCCGTTTTTCACTGGCCTATGTGGAGCTTTTCGCACCGACTCTGGGCCTGGGTACGTGCTGGGCCGGTTTTTTGGAACAATGCGGGTTCTCAGGTTATCCCAAACTGCTCCAATTATTGGGGATCGAGGAAAACATGGCGGTGGCGGGGGCAGTGATGGTGGGTTATCCCCGTTATACGTACCGGCGAATGGTAGATAGGAATCCACTGCAGGTGACTTGGCGGTAATTTCTTTGGATTATCGGGAAAGAATTTCAGATATGATAATGCTTTGGTACAAGGAGGAAAACTGATTCTTTCTATAGAATTGCCAGATATGACTATGTTAAAATAATTTTTTGAGACCGGACAGAAGTATTGTAGAAAACAAAGCATAATCGACGGAAGCATTAAAAAAAACTACCCGAGTTGTAAACTAAGATGATGGTGTCAGATTTGCGTTATTGCAGGAAACGCAAGCCTGAACGCAAACCTGCCCCTGGCCTTCGGGTTTATTAATAACGATAGAGGTGATTGTAATGAAAGCAAAAGATATTATGGCAAAAGAAATTATCACTGTCAAACAAGATGCAACTATCAGGGAAATAGCAAAAGTACTTATTGATAACAAAGTTTCAGGAGTACCGGTTGTTGATAATAACGGGGGACTGGTGGGCATTGTCACGGAAGGAGACCTTTTGTTTAAGGAGACTAATCCTAGGCTTCCCGAGGCTGTTAATATCCTGGGAGCCATCCTATACTATGACGGGGTGGAAAGGTATAACGAGGACTTTAAGAAACTTATCGCCGGGCAGGCTGGTGAAATTATGACAGATAAGGTTGTTGTAATTTCAGAGGACACGGAAATAGCTGAGATAGCCAAGTTAATGATTAAGCATAATATCAAACGGTTACCTGTAGTCAAGGAAGATAAAATCATTGGCATTGTCAGCAGGGCTGATATTATAAAAACTTTTCTAACTTAAAGGAGCTTAAAGGATCTTAAAGGATAATTAAATGGCACGGCCCCACGCGCTGATGCCCGGCGATGCCAGCAGGGGCCTCCCTTTCCGGGAGGCCCTTTCTGTGATGCTGGGGGCGTTTCCGCTGTATTTTGTTGTTATTTACATTGTGCGCGCAACTGGAAACTAAGCAGATTACAGGTCAGCCGGATAAATATTTAATGCTATTGTCAGCCATAATAGGCGGGGGAGGGAGTATTTTGGCTGACAAGATTCTGGAGCTTTTAAGCAGCCTGGGATTGCCAGGAGTGTTTGCCGGCGTTTTTTTAGAAGCGATAGGATTGCCTTTTCCAGGCAGTGTGTTGGTGGCTTTGGCCGGTTTTTTGTCAAAGCAGGGGGAGTTTAATATTATCATGGCCTGGCTGGTATCTCTGCTGGGCTACCTGCTGGGATCACTTTCCGCCTTTATGTTGGGACGTCATATCGGCGAACCCTTTATAAAGAGATGGGGAAGATATATCAGACTAACTCCGGAACGCATTGACAAGGCGCAGGAACTTTTGCAAAAGTCGGCCCCGGCTTATATTATCGGTGGCCGCTTTGTACCGACAGTGGGTAACGTTACCCCCTACGTAGCCGGCATCAGCGGCATTTCTATTGTCAAATTTCTTATCTACGACATGGTTCACGCCGTTCTCTGGCTGACCGTCTTTTTAAGTGTCGGGGCTGTGCTGGGCAGCAAATGGCATAGGCTGGCGGACAACCCGTGGCTTAAATGGGTTGCCATCGGCGGCGGGTTAGCTATATTGATTTATGTATTTAGGGATTTATTTCCTGTACGCAGTAAAAATAGGGTGTAAAATATAGTATGAAGTAGATAAAGAAAAAAGCCGGTTGGAGTGGTAGTAATCATCTTGACCGGCTCTTTTTTATGTGGTATATGGTATATAAAGATATATAAAAATAGTAAAAAAGTAAAAAAGTAAAAAAGTAAAAGGATGATTGAAAATGAAAAGATGGTTTTTAGTATTACTGACTGTAATTATTATTAATTCTGGCTTAATAACCGGCGTGAATGCGGCGGCTCTCGTAGAAAAGAAGGAAATTGGAAAATATTTTACGGAATTTACCACCGGTACGTTTGTTATGTATGATGAGGCTAACGACCAATATGTAGTCTTCAACGAACCTCAAAGTATAAAACGCCTGTCACCGTGTTCTACCTTTAAAATTTACAATTCGCTTGCCGGGTTGGAAACTGGTGTCTTGGACCAAGAAGATGTATTTACTTTATTTAAATGGAATGGGAAGCAATATGCGTTTCCTGCTTGGAACCATGATCAAACATTGGCGTCTGCCACAAGGGATTCGGTTGTGTGGTATTTCCAAGAGCTTGCATCCCGGGTCGGAACGAAAAGAATGCAGGCATTTCTTGATAAGATAGGGTACGGCAACCGGGACATTTCTGGCGGATTAACCACATTCTGGCTACGGTCTTCGTTACAGATTTCGGCAAGTGAACAGGTGGACTTGTTGCATCGGCTGTACTCGGAAAAATTGCCGGTTTCCCCCCAAAATGTGGCGATAGTAAAAAAGAATATTACATTGTCAGAGGATAATGGAGTGCGATTAATGGGGAAAACTGGTTCGGGATTCCAAGATGATAAATGGCTATTAGGGTGGTTTGTCGGTTGTGTCGAAAAACAGGGAAATCGCTATTTTTTCGCTACCAATATTGAAGCGCCAGATGGTGCAACCGGTGGAAAGGCCAGAGAGATTACGAAATTAATCTTAAAAGACCTTCAAGTTTTATAAAATCGCTATTGGCTTAGAAGTATTAAACGAGCGTCTTCCTTTTCAGGAGCGCTCGTTTTCTTATTTACTACTATCCTCTACTTATTTATTAGCCCCTATTTGTAGTCAACACCGTCTTCAGATCGCTTTCAATCTTTATCAGTTCCGTGGCGGCCTGCTGCCGCTGTTGCCGCCCTTGGGCATAGATGCTGATTACTTCTTCAATGGTGTTGATCAGGTTGGTATTGACAGTCTTCAGGGTATCGATATCAATAATGCCCCGCTGCGCCGCCTTGGCGGTTTCGATTGTCGTATTCTTTAAGAGCTCCGAATTTTTGCGCAGCATTTCATTTGTGGCATTATCAACTTCGTTTTGCAGCTGCAAAGCTTTTGTCTGGTTAACCATGGCAATAGCCAGGACTACCTGCTGTTTCCAGATGGGAATGGTATTCAGGATGGATGTCTGGATTTTTTCCAGCAGAACCTTGTCATTGCTTTGAATAATGCGTAGCTGGGGAGCCGTTTGGATGCTTAAAGTGCGGCTGGTCTTCAAGTCATACAGGCGCTTCTCGAAACGCTCGGCAAGTTGAATCAGGTCATTTACTTTTTGGGCGAACATCATGTCGTTTTTCAAAGCAGCTTCGGCCTGGGCTTCAGGGATGGTCTTGTCTTTCAGAGCGCGCAGTTTTATCTCGCCGGCGATAATGAACTGGTCCAATTCGGTAAAATACTCTTCATTGGCCTCATACATCTTGTCGAGCATGATGATATCCCGGGTGAGGCTCTGTTTGGCTGCTTCCAGGCGATCGACGATTTTTTCTATTTCAACTTCGACTTTTTCGTATTTGGCCATAATTTTTTTGGCAGTACTTACCATGGGCCCAATGATGGGCAGGCTTTCCCAAAAACCGGGCTTGACTGCAAGGTCGGAATTCATTTCCTTAACTCTGGCAACAAGCTGATGAAGAATATCGCCCACTTCTCCCGCATCTTTATTACGGACATGCTGGATCATGTTGTCGGCCGTATGAGCGATTTTGGTTTGGGCGGACACTCCGTAATTAATGATTGCCTGACTGTCGGCAATATCAATTGCCTTCACAATGTCGTTAACCCGTTTCAACTGTTCGGCGGTCAAGTCTTTGGTCAACTCCGGCGTAACACTCAGTTCTTCCATGGCAGATACCTCCTACATACTATTATAGAAGTCAGAATTCAGAATAAGAGAACCGTCGAGCCGGGTCATTCTGACTTCTGACTCCTGATTTCTATTTCAGGTTGTTTATCAATGTATCCATTACTTCCGGTTTGGGCAGCGGGACAATTTTGTCGATCCTGTCCGGTATTCCCAAGCCGTCAAGCTTGTTTGCATCCGCTTCGATCCAGCCCAGCCCTGTCCTGAAGCCGTGACGTTCCCAGGCCAGCTTGCTTAGCTCCGTATCGGTCAATGCTTTGAGCAGTTGGCGGGCATTGGGTTTGATAACAATCAGCGGGTGTGAACTCCATATCGTCGGCACCGGATACAGCACGCGAACCTTGCTTTTTGCCTTGTTCCAGACATCCGGGTTTTGCACGGCAAACTCAATCAGCTGATTTTCATAGCCGATGATCATTGGCTTGCCGGTTTTGAGATATTGTTCAAACAGGACGGAAGACGTGTTTTCCATGTATCCCACCCGGGCATAGTATTCTTTCAGTTTGGGCAGGACGGTATTTAGCGAATCCATATTAATCACATCACCGGCCAGAACGTTGGCCATAAGGGCAAAGAATTCGTTGCCTGAGTTGGATTTGAGCGGATCGGTGGATGTAATGATAATTTTGCCATACAGGTCCGGTACACCGATATCCGGCCACTGGCTGCCGGCGAGGGCCAAATCGATTAATTTGGCAAAATCGACGGCAAAATAGGTTCCATCAATATTGTGGGCAATACCACGTTTGACCAGCGCGTCGACAATGTTATCCCAGGTATAGATGACCAGCGGTGAATTAAAAATAATTTCGTTTTCCCCATTACCATAGGCTTTTTTGTACATTTCCAAAATGTTCTGGCTGCCGGGAAAGATAAAATCAGAGTTGGACAGATAATCACTGTTCAGCATTTCCAGGGAACCGGCAGTTTTATAATCAACAGCTATCCCCCGTTTTAACAGCGCCGCTTTCACGGCTTCGTCCTCAAAAAAGGCTGCTTTTTCCCCGCCGATAAAGCCTTTTATCTGTGTTGCCTGCACGGCAGCAAGCCGGTTTTCCCTGCCTGGCCCCTCAGTCATATTATTTTTTATCAGGACCCCGCTGATGATGACCGCAACCAAGATGGCAATACCAAGTAGCCGCAGAATGACCGGCTTGTTCAAATGATTCTCCTCCCGTTCAGTGCGAGTCAAGATTTTTTTGCAAAATTTCGATCTCTACGTCCAGGTCCAGCCTGGTGTTGTTTAGCAGGGAATCCATGACCTTTTGTAAAGCTTGTTCCACAGCCGCCAAAATAGCGCTCACCTTTTCCTGATAGCTGCGGGTTGACGGACCGGGGGAGTATTCTCCCAACTCGGACTGGAGCGCCAGGACTTTAATCACGGCCTCCAGATAATAGGGCAATTGCCGGCGAACTGTTTTGACTAAATGGGGTTTCTTGCGTACGTATTCCAGTATTTCCCTGGATTTTTCAGCGATTTTTCCCGCTTGCGGCAGGCCGGAATTTTCTAAAATCGCTGCCTTTTGTGTGATATCGTCACGGAAGGCAGCGAAATCTTCTTGTGTCAACCCGGCAGCCATAAGGCGAAAACCGGTCCGGTTGCCGGCGGCAAACAACAGCAATATGGCAATGAAAACCGCAATAGCCGCCGCTACGGCAAAAACCAGGCTGGCTGACAGGAAAAGATAAAAAATCAAAAAAGTCAATCCCGCCGTGAGGCCTGAGTAAATATGGATCACAGGTATCCTCTCGCTTTCTTGAAAGCTTCGACAAGATTGTTGCGCCCGTCAAACAAGTTGGCGCGGGTGAGGTTTGTAATCTGCTGCAGCTGGACATCGGATGCTTGTCCGAACATAATACAAAAGACGGGAATATCCTTGTTGAGTTCCATAAAAGATTTCTGAAAATCCGCTACTTTCTTGCCGGTGTTGGAAAGGCCGTCAGTCATTAATACAACCGAAGCCACATACTTGTCGGTATTGACGGATTTTAACAACTGGAGCGCCTCAATCAGCGGACTGTATATGTCCGTTTCCCCGCCGGGATTTTTTTCCTCGATATGGGTCAGCAGTGTTTCCCAGGACATTTCCTGGCCTTGTCCCGCTTTCCAGACAGCTTGCACTTTATCGTTGAAAGGAATAACGATTACAATATCGTCGCCGGATGCCTGCAGCATGTACTTGGCGGCTTCGCTCTGATTAAGGACCAGCTTCATAGCTTCCTTGAGCTGACCGCTGCCGCTGCCGGCCATGCTCCCGGAATAATCCAGGCAATAAACGATATATGAGGGCTTGCGCAGTTCAGTTTGGTACATATTTAAGGCTTCCTGCAGGGTGTCGAACGAAGGCATTTTGATGAAAGAGAACTGTTTTTTTATATTAATACCCCAATTGGGATTGAATACGGCTGGATCGGCGCCGTCCATGGACATGCCGATACCTGTTCTCCGCCCCAAACCGGCTATTTTGCTCTGAGTATCACCGGCGAGCAGAAAGGCCTGGACTTTTTTGAACATTTCCTCTTTTTTCTGGCGGCCATGATCTATGTAGCCGAGAATATAATCGGCAACCGCAATGCCGTCGGCAGGATAAACAACGTGTAAGGGCTCTTTGCCGGCCGCGACAAGTTCCTTGTTCGCATCAATGATTACCGCCTCGTAATTGACCATCGCATCATAATCGCTTTTAAGAAACAAATCCTTCAACCACTCCGAACTGCCTGATGACCGATTGACTCCGGACAGCAGCAGTTTAACGCCGTCTTTTACTTTCTGCTCCTTCAGGTGGTCGGGAGTAATGGTTTCCGGGTTGCCGGCCAAAGCATATAGGAAGCCGATGTACGCACAGGCGCCACTGTTGGACTGGGTGGCCGAAGTCATGGCAAAACGCAGTTGCCCGGCCTCAATGGCTGCCAAAATATCTTTGGTCGCAATATCGCGGCCGGTGAAGCCAAGTTTTTGGGCCACACTTTCCCGAATGCCAAACACCACCGGCGAAGTCATAATGGATTTTTGCTGTTTGACAATTTTGCCTTTATCGCCCATGGAAAGCCACATACCGTTAGCGATCCACACCCCATCATAGCCATTTGCGCCGCTTTCCAGTTTATGCATGATGTCAATTGAGCCCAGGTAATCCATTTTAACGGCAAAACCATTTTTTGCGGCAAATTCGGCGATCATTGGCTCCATAATCTTATTTTCCGAACTTGATAGAATAACCAGGGTTTTATCATTATCAGCAGTATTGGCAGCAGGGTCTGGTCTTGAGCTGAAACAACCGGAAAGCGCAAAAGCTGCGAAAATAATTAATAGAATGAATACTATCCTTTTTTTCCCGAAAGCCATGAATATTCACTTCCTTATGCCGGCATCCTGTTTATTAAGCAGACGTCCATGCCAATATATTTGGTGCCATAAGAATAAAGGTGTTTGGGATAACGAGATTACTACGGCAACGCCTAAATTCCGTCTTATGCGAATAATGGCAATGCAAGCGGCGATCTTGTTTTTGCATTGAATGCCAACAGAAGGGGTTAATGATAAATACAGGCCTCATGATGTCACTTCGCCTGCTTTTTCAATCGCTTAGCTGGGTTTCCTGAAAAAATATACGGTCATTTAGTGCGCTGAATTTATCATCCAGATCGCGATATGATTCTTGTATTAATTCAATAATAGCCGCGTCGGATTCTTTAAGGGTTTTAATTTCGGCTTTTAGTTCCTTAATATCCTGTTTAGTAGCCATATTAGCTTTTACTTCCGCTAATTCCTGTTTAGTAGCCATAGCAGATTTAATTTCTTTAACTTCCTGGCGAAGCTCTTCGATAGCGGCATTTCCATTGCCAACTATGCGGATAAGTTGCTCCATCATTTTTTCGAGGCGGTCGAGCTTCTCATCGCTCATGGTTATCATCCTTTCTTGTGTAACATCTAGCAACCGTTTTAATAATAATCAGCCCATATATAATAAAATAATAAACATATATTCTGCTTTTACAGTGTCTTCTCCTTTAATTGTTTTGTCTATATTATACCAATAATCGACAAAAATTGGAAATTAAACTTAGGAGTGATTAGTGCATGAACGCAGCAAAAGCAATTGGAAAGAAATTAATGGAGAAAAAATGGCCAATTGCAGGCAATGCTTTTTGGAGCTACGTAAGCTACAACACGCCATGCTGGGGAATGAAGCCAGATACTTGCATCAATAAATAATAAATATATAAACAAGCAAATATTGAATTGAGCTTTTTACCGTCAAAATAAGGGATATCTTAACAGAAGAAGAGATAACGCAACTAACGTCCATTTTCACAAAGATATTGAACAAATATCAATAATTAAAAAATTGCGTGCTAAATATTGACAAAGACTGCGTGGTTGATTAAAATACAGATAACATATGTTACAGGCATACAGGCATACAGGCAATGAACGGAAATAGTAGGGACTTGGATAATTTTCAGAGAGCCGAAGGTTGGTGTGATTCGGTAGTTGATAAGTCTTGAACTCATCCGTGAGCTGCAGCCCGAAAATGTAGGGTGAGCCGGAATTCCACCGTTACAGGGATAGATGGTGTTAGCCGTCGAAAAAGCGGGTTCATTTTTTGAACCAATTAGAGTGGTACCGCGAGTAACCTCCGTCTCTATACAGGGATGGGGGTTTTTTAGCGCCTAAATTCCGGGTTTAGGCGCTAAAAATTTAAATTTAACAAGGAGGATATTGGGATGCGAAAAATTCTTGTATTAGACACTACGCTGCGGGATGGTGAACAGGTACCCGGGGCAAAATTGAACCTCCACGAAAAATTAACAATTGCGCATCAATTAAGGCGATTAAATGTGGACATTCTTGAGGCGGGTTTTCCTTCGTCCTCCAAGGGGGATTTTGAGGCGGTAAAAAGAATTGCGGGCGAATTTCAGGATGGTCCGGTGATAACTGCTCTGGCCAGAGCCGTACAGAGTGATATTGACGCGGTTTATGAAAGCATCAGACAAGCACAGCGGCCGCTTATCCACATTGTATTAGGCACTTCCAATGTTCACGTAGAAAAGAAGTTTAATAAATCCAAGGAAGCTATTTTGGAGATGGGAGTAAATGCGGTGAGATATGCAAAATCCCTGCTGCCGGATGTGCAGTATTCCACCGAAGACGCTTCGCGGTCGGATTTTGAGTATCTTTGGCAGACAATCGAAGCTGTTGTTAAAGCCGGCGCAACTATGGTAAATATTCCTGATACGGTGGGCTATGCCGTTCCCGAAGAGTTCGGCGAATTAATAAGCAAGATCAATTATCGGTTGAAAAATGTAAATGATAAGGTCATATTAAGCGTGCATTGTCACAACGATACCGGTCTGGCAACTGCCAATACCCTGATTGCCGTGAAATATGGCGCGGATAAGATAGAATGCACTATCAATGGCATTGGCGAGCGGGCCGGGAACGCCGCCCTGGAAGAAGTGGCGGTGGGGATGAAATTGCGGCCGGAATATTACAATGCATATACAGGTATTACTACTAAGGAAATTAAGGCTACATCCAAGCTGGTCAGTAATTTGATGGGACTGGACGTGCAGGTCAATAAGGCCGTTACCGGGGAAAACGCTTTTGCGCACTCAGCGGGCATCCATCAGGACGGTTTATTAAAATCCCGTGAATCCTATGAAATAATTCGACCGGAAGACGTTGGCGTGGAAGAGATGGAACTGGTTCTGACAGCCAGATCGGGCCGACACGCTTTTAAAGCCGCGGCCGTCCAATTTATACAAGAGAATCTGGCAGATGATGAATTTGAAGTCCTTTTTGCTATGTTTTTAGAACTTGCCGATGCGAAAAAAGAAATATATATTCACGATATTTATTGTCTGGTTAATGACTATTATACAAAGAAAGGAAAAAATCAGGAAGAAACCGGCCGGCACAGTCACTTGTACGAACTTATCAGTTCGCAAGTGATAAGCAATGATGTTTTTCCTTCCGCCAGCGTGAAAGTTAAGCATGGTGGGGAAGTACTGGAAGGCAGCGCCGGTGGTGCCGGTCCCATTGATGCTCTCTACACTGCCTTAAAAAATATCGTGAATTTGGATATTGGTTTGGTGGAATATAAAATCACCAGTGTGTCCAGAGGCAAGGAAGCTATGGGGAGGGTAAATTTGCAACTGGATTACAACGGAAAGATATACCCGGCCAGGGCTGTTGATACGGATATTATAAGGGCAAGTGCCGTTGCGTTTCTAAACGGAGTAAATAATATCATTCTTAGCCTTGACCTTGACATTTCTTAAGCGGACCTCCATGCCAATATATTGGGCGTCACAAGGAATCACAAGGAAGGAAAATGGAGAACGTTTTACCGCAGAGGCGCAGAGGGCGCAGAGAAACGCAGAGGGATTCATTCATTATTTATGGTTTTTCAACGATCTTCGTTATCCTTTTTCTGTGTCCCTCTGTGTCCTCTGCGTCTCTGTGGTTCCGGTTCCTTTGGCTTATGACGTTTAGATTTTCAGATAGCTCTTCAATTTTTTGGGCGGTTAAGTGGCTCCGGTAAAAGAAGGGGAGCCGGGAATTAAATAATAATTGACAAAATAATTATTATTTGATAATATAAATTATAAAGAGGCGCTAAATTTTAGTAGACTAAGGAGGAATACGGCAATGGAATCAACTGGCATTGTTAGAAAAATAGATGAACTCGGCAGAGTTGTGTTGCCAATGAAATTGCGCCGTACTATTGGCATCGCCGAAAAGGATGGTCTCGAAATATATGTTGATAATGACCGCATCATTCTACGGAAATATGTACCTGCCTGTGTGTTCTGCGGCAGTACTGATGAAATAGCTAACTTCAAAGGTAAAAATGTTTGTAAAGAGTGTTTTGCAACCATGAGTCAAAAGGTGGGTTAATAGCTCACCAACGGTTTTATCCGGGCCCGTAGCCGGGCAAGCCGTCTGCCTTGAAAGTTCAGGGCGGGCGGCTTTTATTATAAAAGTATCTGTTTGGGGCGGCGCAGGACCGCCTTATTAACGCTGCAATGCCGCTTAACCTCCCTTATAATAAGGCTGTCCTTTGCCTGCCGGTCGTCAAAAAGACGCGTTAGCTTTTTTCTCATAATCTAAGAAAGTATATTTATTATGAGCCGATTAGAGGAGTTCGGCGACATACGGAGAAAAATTTAAGACATCACGGGTTAAGCGGAGGTATGCACATGCAGCGGGGATTATTCAGCAACGTTTGTGCGCAAGCAGGAAACCCGAAATGGGAAAAATGTATAAATCGGATTTCGCCAATTTACAAAAAGCCAAAGGATATTCGCAGTGAATTTGCCCGCGATTATAACCGCATTTTATATAGTACTGCTTATCGGCGGCTTAAACACAAAACCCAGGTCTTCTTTGCCACCCGCCACGATCATGTTTGTACCAGAATAGAACATGTGAACCACGTCGGTGCCGTGAGTTACACCATTGCCAACTATCTTGGCCTAAATACGGAACTGACTAACGCAATAGCAATAGGACACGATCTGGGGCACGCTCCTTTTGGCCATACCGGTGAAGAATTTCTAACGGAAATCGTAAAAAGTGAATTAGGAGAAACGTTTTGGCATGAGCGCAACAGTCTGAGATTCGTGGACAAATGCGAGACATTGCCCGACAATGAAGGTATGGAACGCAACCTCAACTTAACTTACGCCGTGCGGGACGGTATCGTGTGTCACTGCGGCGAAGTTGATGAAAACTCGCTGTTTCCCAGAGCTGAAGCCTTTGATTTATATTCGGTGGAGAAGGCAGGTCAGTGTCCGCCCTTTACCTGGGAAGGCTGTGTTGTTAAGATTGCGGATAAGATAGCATACTTAGGACGTGATATTGAAGATGCACTCCTGCTTAAAATATTGACGGTCAGCCAACTGAAAGAACTTGTAAGAATTGGTCGTGAATTCGGCAATGCCAAAGCCAGTGAGATTAATAACACCCTGTTAATGCACGATTTCATCATTGATTTATGCAATACCAGTTCGCCGGCGAAGGGGATTGCCTTTTCCGCCAGATATCTTGAATTAATCAATGTATTGAAGCAGTTCAATTATCAGTATATCTACCGTCATGAGCGGCTTGCCACCTATAAGCGCTACGCCAGGCTGATTATCGAAAGCATATATCAGACGCTTTTAAATGGTTATAACGGTAAGGATACACAGGCTGAGCTAGCGAGGTATCGCGACATCTATCCGGTTTTGGTGCAATCCTTTAGCGACTGGCTTGATAAATACTCGGACATCGGCGCAAGAGATGCAAAAGGAAATAAATATCATAATGAAGTGTTATATTTCCTCGCCAACAGGAGGGATTACATTCAGGCAATTGTGGACTATATTTCCGGCATGACTGACAGCTTTGCCATAAAAATTTTCAATGAAATTACTACATTTTGAGGAAGAATTTGAGGGATATAAGAGGTAGATAAAATGAGCCATTTCTTTGCATTTTTATCCCGGATGAAGTTTATTCAACGTTGGGGCCTCATGCGTAATACCATGCCTGAAAACATCCAGGAACATAGTCTGCAGGTAGCTATGATTGCCCATGGTCTGGCTGCAATCCGGAATACATATTTCAAGGGAGAAATTGATGCCGCCAAAGTAGCTGTATTGGGCATGTATCATGAAATCGCCGAGGTTTTCACCGGCGATCTGCCAACTCCCGTGAAATATTTCAATCCGCAGATTAAGGATATCTATAAAGACATTGAGAATATGGCGCAAAAGAATTTGTACAATATGCTGCCGGATGAATTGAAGAATACTTATAGCAATCTCTTGATAAGGAAGGATGAAGATACGGAATTATGGCGGATAGTTAAGGCTGCGGATAAGATCAGTGCCTATCTGAAGTGTGTCGAGGAACTGAAAGCCGGTAATCAGGAGTTTTCTGTTGCCCTTAAGATGATTCGGCAAGAGCTTGATGCGAGTAATTTACCCGAGGTCAAATACTTTATGGAAATATTTGCGCCCAGCTTCTCGCTATCTGTGGATGAGTTAAACTACTAACGAATGCTTACCGGGACAGGGAAAACGATAAAAGCCAGTGAACTCGTTTAGCAGAAGCTAAACGAGTTCACTCGTAATTTGGCTCTTTTTTATTTTTTCAGATGATACGGAATGGTTGATACTATTACATTTTCTTTTAGAATTAATAAAGTCCGCAGGATCCATCCTGTCTGGTTATGCAATAGACGATGCCACCATTTCTTTGTTTCAAATTCAGGGATTAGCACTGTAATAAAGTCTTCAGGCGCTTTGTTTTTTTGTATTTTTTCAATAAAATGGAGGACTGGCTGAATGACCAGGCGATAAGGGGAATAAATGGTGATTAACCGCACGCCGGGATCCCAGGTCTGCCACTTTTCTTCTACTTTGCGGCCTGCTTCCCGGTCGGTGGCCACATGCAGGGCAATAACATCATCACTAATCGAGCGGGCATATTTCATGGTCTGCAGCACTACGCTGGTAGGACTGGATACAGGGACAACGACGATATTTTTGCCCTTTGGCCCGGGGGTCAACGCCTGCCACTCTTCCAGCGGCAGGTGGAGTTGCTCGGCGACATCCATGTAGTGCCGTTTGATAGCCTTAAAGATAGCGAACATAGCCGGAATAAAGATTAATACAATCCATGCTCCCTGGAAGAATTTAGTAGTGGCGATGACCACTACCACAAGACCGGTTACAATGGCGCCAAAACCGTTAAGAAAGGCCCGTATTCTCCATTTTGGCCCTTTTTCCCGCCTCCAATGCACAACCAGCCCACTCTGGGCAATGGTGAAGGACATGAATACTCCAATGGCATAAAGGGAAATCAAGTGCGTTACATTACCTTCGAAGCCGATAATCAGGATGCCGGCAAATAAACTTAATAGAAGGATACCGTTAGAAAAACCTAAGCGTTCCCCTCTTGCTCCCAGATAGCGCGGCATATAACCGTCTTTTGCCAATATGGAAAGCAATAACGGCAACCCGTTATAGGCGGTATTGGCTGCTAAATAAAGTATCAGCATGGTGGTAATCTGAAAAAAGTAAAACATCCACCCGCGGCCAAATGTCTTATCTGCCAGCGCGGAAAGCATGGTCACATTTTCTTGCGGCAAAAGGTGATTATGGAGAATCAGGAATGTTGTTCCGGCCAGCATGATAGCCAGCATCCCAGCCATCCAGAATATAGTTCTAATCGCATTCTCAGCCTGCGGCTTTTTGAACATGGGAACACCGTTGGAAATGGCTTCAATGCCTGTCATCGAGCTGCAACCGTTGGCAAAAGCGCGGAGCAAAAGCGCTAAAACCATCCAGTCAAACGAATGCCTTACGGCAGATGCGGGCGGAATGGCCGGCGCTGTTTCGGTAAGAGCATGATACATACCTACAACAATCAAAGCAAATATACTGAATATAAACAAATAAGTCGGTAGAACAAATATGTTGGATGATTCCCTTAAACCCCTTAGGTTGACAAGCATTAAGACGACAAACAGGACAAATAGGTCAATGGTAACTTCCGAGCCAATCAAGCCGGGAAACGCGGAAACTAATGCTTCCGTTCCCGCAGAAATACTAACGGCGACAGTCAAAGTGTAATCGGCGAACAAAGCTGCGGCCGCAATCAAGGCAGGAATTTCACCAAGATTATGCGTGGCTACGGCATAAGAACCGCCGCCGCCGGGATTAGCGCGGGCCACCTGTACGTACGACAGGGTGACAATGGCCAATAACACCAAAATAGCTGCGGCAACATAGCCGATATAACCGTAAAGCATCAGTCCCGGTACGGCCAAGGTAATGGCAATCTGCTCGGGACCGTAACCAACGGACGAAAGGGGATCGGAGGAAAAAATAGGTAATGCTTTCCACTTTGGCAAATACTCAGCAGTTAACTCCCGGTTGTGCAACGGACGGCCAATAATTAATTCTCGCAACTGACGGTACATTCATTAACCCCTCTCAGGATTTTCATATCTATTTTTCTAACAGAAATATAACTTTCTGGGATTTTCCGGCGGCTCCCCTTTCTCGCATAGACTCAGGAAATAAGCACCATTTAAAAACCACAATTTACTTTCGTCACTCCTGCTAAAGATTCCTTCACTCTTCCCCTTCTAACTGCCAAATATATCAAAAAATACTGCCACAGCTGTCCAGACAACACGCTGTGCAAATTTCGAAAGTTTTGCTATATAATTAAGTATAAGAGTAATTATCAGGAGGGAAGATTGGTCTTGATCACTTTACTGCTTATGGTTTATTATACCCGCTTAAATAGTTATTTAGTGCGAACTTATACTGTGTTATAATTAACATAATAAAGTATCGATAATTTAAAGGAGGGCCATTCATGAGGCGGGCAACCTTTATTCGTATATTAACGGCGATAAAGCTGGTTTCCAATAATGTCAGCGTCGTGGAAAACTTTAATAATAAAGCGTTAGTAACCATTCGGGTTCGCGAAATAACCGGCGAATCTGCCAAACAGTTTAGATCCTTTCGCAAAGTTCTTTCTTATTGTTCTTATTTTAATGTTAAAGCAGAAGACGGCGGGCTGGCGGTTACTTTAGAATTCGAGTGGCTATAAAGAATAAGCGAGTGATCAATTGGGAGGCCGGCGGTGAGAAAATAGGATTAGAATAGTTGACGCTGTTTTTTTAAGGCTGTATCCATAAACCTAAGTATCCGCCGCTGGTATTCGGCTTGATGATTAAAGACCGACATAGCATGAGCATCACTGGGGAAGATATACTTTTCTGCATACCCCCTGGTAGCGGCATATAGCTGCTCGCTCATGGAAACCGGGACCACTGCGTCGGCGCCGCCGTGCAGGTAAAGGATGGGAGTATTGGCATTGCGCACCGCCCGGAGAGGGGATACATCCTGATAACGAAATCCCGACTGCCAATTGGCGGCGATGCTGGAATAGCGTAAAAGAAGTTTTACCCAAAAAGGGTTGTGTAAATTAACAGCAGCGTCAATCTGTTGAATTAATAACTCCTCCAGATCGGTGTAACCGCTGTCGGCAACATAGAATTTCACCCGGTGGCTGGATTCGTTCATTTCCGCGTGCAGCAGAGCAGTCGCAGCGCCCATGGAAACACCGTGTACTCCTATAATACCGTTGGGATGACGTTCCTCTATCCAGTCTATCCATTGATCAAGATCGTACTTTTCATAATAACCCCATGATACCGACCTTCCGCCGCTTTCGCCACTGGCCCGGGAGTCATAAACTAATACGTTGTAGCCGGCTGCAAGATATATTGGCGCATACCATAGTCCCAGCAAGCGGCTGTTGGCAATGCCATGCACAAAAACCACTGTGTTATTCGACGGTGTTGGGTTCGGCAGGTATGTACCCTGCAACACGTAACCCAGGCGTGATTCAAGGCTGACATTTTGCCAGTGTTTGTTCTTTATGCCTTCTTCCAGGGTTACCCTTAAAGGTTGGAATCCCTTGGAGTCAAACCGGGTGTGCCAGATACAAAATTGTTTGTAAAAAATATAACCGGCCGCTAGGCCTGTAGCATTGACGATTACTAAGAAGACGAGCAGGATTGAAAGTACCACCAGGAAGGTTTGGAACCAAACTTTGCGTTTGAGCGCTTTTGTCTCATGATCTACGGACATAGTAATACCCCTCCGATAATTATTATAGCTGTTGCCTTGTTTTTTGCAACGAGCGGATAAACGAAAGCAACAAAATCGCCATCCTCTCCGGATGGCGATTTATCTGATATGTAGTTTAGCGAGTCCAGCTGATAGGCCAGTCCTTGGGGATATACCTTTCTTTATCCGCAGCCGGCTTGGGTTTATTAATATGTCTAAGTTGGTGCTGGGTGCTTTGAGAATTCCACTGGTTCGCCGGGGGGAAAGCATTGGAGTCTTTTGCGTTCACCATGGTATTCTTTTTATAAGGGGTTTTAACACGCATTTGAGCACCTCCAATATTATTAATATTTATTATTAATCATAAATCGATATCTTCGAATAGTCAATGCTTTATTCGGCAATAATTTCCAGCACGTTTTTTCTTCCCCGGTAGAATTAATAATATATATATTATGCTTGGCGACAATATGCTGGTTAAACAGCATATACCATTACCGGCGGCAGGGTACCCTATGCGTTATAAATCCCCGGTCGGCGCGGACCAGGGATTTGTTATTAATTCATTTTTTCCATGCCGCGATAGACTGGATGGCTGATATCTATTGTACCATTTAGCATTCCCTCAATGACTGCCTGGTTATGAGCAAGGTTGTCAATCTTGGTTTCAATATCATTGACTTGTTTTTTGATGGCCTGAAGCTCATCAAGAAGTTGTTTCAACAGTTCTTCATTCAAATATAATCCCTCCCTTTCCCCTACTGCGCCGGTCAAAACGCGGCGATGGGTGACTCTAAACTTTATAATCTGTTCGACTTCACATTTTTAAATTCCTTTATAAATATGTTTTCACAAGCGGAGAAATTTATTAATAAGGATAAACAGACAGTGAGTGAAGGAATCATACCGGTTGCCGGCGAATTATTCCAGAGTCGAATAGTTCTGGATGGAGAGTCGGTGTATGGGAAAAGAAAATTCTTCAGCATATCCTGTCCGGTTTTATACCAGTTGCCGCAGCGACAATGAATGGCTTAGACTAAAAATCAGCGAGGTACTCCGCCGTATCTTTAACGGGCATTCACTGTTTGAAGTGGCGGTTCAAGAAGCCTTGAACAACGCTCTGCATTTCGCAAAGGCTAAGGTAAGCATTAAAATCAATCTTCTTTGCGGCCGGCGGGTCGTCGTCCGGATTCAGCATTGGGGATTAGGCTTCAGTGGTAATACCGTTTTGAATACCATTGAAAAAGATTTTGCAATTCAAATAGAAAACAGACTTATGGATGAATCGGGGCGGGGTCTCATGATTATGAAAGCCGGAACTCATTGCGCCTGCTATAATAAGGACGGGAAAGAAGTGCTTCTGGCGGTCCGGCTCCCCGCATATTAAATTTATAAGACGGTGATAATATGCAGGAATTTTCACTTTCAACCCCCGCCGAGGGCTTTATCGATATTACCGGCAAAGTAAACGAGGCTCTTAGCGCAAGCGGGATTAAAAATGGCATCTGTCTTGTGTTTGTACCACACACCACAGCGGGGGTAACTATTAATGAAAATGCCGATCCCGCTGTGGTCACCGACATGTTGGCCGCATTTTCCCTCCTGGTACCGGATATTGCTTACCGGCACCAGGAGGGAAATTCGCCTGCTCATATCAAGGCTTCTCTGGTAGGTTCGTCAGTTTCCCTGCCGGTTATTAACGGAACAATGCGGCTCGGGACCTGGCAGGGGATTTATTTCTGCGAATTTGACGGGCCGCGCCGCCGGAGAGTTTGCGTTAGTTTTGTCGGCGGCTGACGGAGGGCCGGTACTATGGTTGTATTAATTGTTGAAATCGAATTGTTCCTTCCCGGAGCCTTATCCCTAAAGGATAAACGTCAGACGGTAAAAAGTGTGGTTGAGCGCATCAGATCCCACTGTCATGCTTCAGTAGCCGAGGTAGGTTTTCAAGACCTGTGGCAGAGATCGCAAATAGGTATTGCGATTGTAGCGGGGGAGCGGACCGTTCTGGAGAACCAAATAAATATCATCTGCCGGATTTTGGATGACACGGCGGCGATAGAAACAGTTGCGTTTCACACTGATTACGTGTGAAACGCAAGGGGAGTAGAGGAGTGATCGTGATGACGGCAGTAGGCGAACCGTTTATGGAAGGAAAGAGCCGGCTTGAGCCAATCGTTACCTACCGGTTCGATACCGGCGGGCATACTTTGGCAATCATTCAAGAGGGTCTGACGGAGCAGGAAATAGAGCTGGTTAACAGCGGCAAGGCAGAACTGGCATTGTATGTTGACCTGCCGGTGCTTTTCCTGCTTTATCGTTTTGGCGGAGATAGCTGTTGCTGGCTTGAGACTCCTTTTTCCTGGCATATGACGGAGGGGGACAAACGGGCTTATCCGGATGAATCAACCCCGGAGGCCCTGCTTAATATAGTTTTGGTGGAGGCGGCCACAGGTATCGTTAAGGTTGTACGAAGAATTAAGCTAAACTCCCTGTTTACGGCTAAACTGCACGAAACCATCCTGGCCCAATCCAAGACCAGTTTCAACGGCCAGTCTTTCGCCAAACATCTAAACACGGTGTACAACGAAATGGATGTGGAAGAAATGGTACACGCGGCGGTGGCCCGTCATAAAGAGTAAAGGCTTCAGGCTGTTGAAAAACTTCGCCTAGCGTCGTTGCTCCTCAGAGCCCTTGCTTGCGTACCCTCGAAGTACGCGGCACGGCGGGCTCTTCCGGTGCGCCTAGCTATGCTCGTTTTTGAACAGCCTGGAATTTGTCGACAAGCTGAAGGAGCGCCCCGGGCCGGGCGCTCCTTTTGAAATTATCTTGTGGCCGTCAGGCATGTTATGTTTTAGCCTTTCTGTCATATGGCGTCCAGTCTCCTCATATTAATTGTCTGAGGAATGGCAAAAAGGGGATGGACGGTAATATGGCTAAATGGGCGGCCTTGTTTTTTATTCTGTCGGTACTGATCTTGCCGGGGTTTTCCCACGCAAACAATTTTCAAACACCGGAAATATCGCAAACATCGCAAACATCTGTGAACCCTGCAAAATCCATGCGGATCATCATCAATCTGCCAAGCCGGACTCTGGAATTATATGATGATAATATACTGGTGAAAGAATATCCGGTTGCAATCGGCAAACCTTCAACGCCAACTCCCCGCGGGAGTTTTTCTATTGATGATAAAGCTGTAAATCCCTGGTGGTGTCCGCCGGGAACCGATTATGTCGTACCGTCGGGACCGGACAACCCGTTGGGCTACCGCTGGCTGGAATTTGCGCCGCTGTATGGTATTCATGGTACTAACGATCCGCGGTCAATCGGGACGCCCTCATCCAATGGTTGTGTCAGGATGCATGAGGAAGATGTGGAGGAATTATTTGAGCTGGTTGACTATGAAACACCGGTAGAAGTGACTTATGAGCGGATCAAAATTAGGTTGGACAACCACGGCCGCGCCTCCATAGGGATTTATCCGGACGTTTACGGCCAGGAATCCGTCAGTCTTGCCCAAGTGAAGCGATTACTGATTGATAAGGGGCTGGGCGGACTGGTGGAGGACGAATTCCTGGCGCGGCTGATTCAGAGAGAAGAAGGCCGGCAGATAGAATTTGCTCAACTCCATAATTTGAAGATCAATGACCAGCTACGGCCTGAAAAGATCGTCACCTGGCAAGGAGTCCGGTACGCACCGGTTCAGGCAATTTGTGAAGCGGTAAACACCGGGGTGATCTGGGACGAAAAAAGCAAAATGCTCAAGCGGTACGGTAAGATTGCTCCCGGTTTGAGGAAGAATGGCATTCTTTACGCAGCAGTCGACGATTTGCCAACATTATTCCCGGGTAAAGAACTGTGGAACTATACGGAAAACTGCCTGGAGCTCAGACTTTCCGTGGCCAGGCTGGATGATAAGATTATTACCGCTGAAATACAAGAGATTGATGGGGAAAAGGCTGTGCCGGCCCAGGAACTGGCCGATGCCTTAGGCGAAAAGGTAAAATGGGATGAAGGGACAAAACAGGTGCTGTTGCGAAATAAGCCGATACCATGTAATCTGGTTGAGAGCAAAGCTTTTGTTAAAATAAGTCATGTGGGCGGAGTATTTAATATTTCAGCTGTTTGGAACGAAGCGGCACAAACGCTGTCCCTTTCATATCCGCTTTACCCGGTGGATTATTCCATGTATCTTGACTTGATGGGCGAGTTCTTCTAACATAAAAGGTGTGGAATTGTTTATTAAGATGTGATATTATAATTTCATAATAATGATTATTATCTATTTATCTAACATTCATTGCTGAAGGGAATACTTTCTGT
Source organism: Methylomusa anaerophila (assembly GCF_003966895.1). NCBI lineage: Bacteria > Bacillati > Bacillota > Negativicutes > Selenomonadales > Sporomusaceae > Methylomusa > Methylomusa anaerophila. The sequence continues at coordinate 2,047,997 of NZ_AP018449.1, forward strand.
CGAGGGGGAGGAACTTACATGATTCAAGAAATTACGCTGCTGAATGATCAGGTGCACGTAAGTCTTGCCGGCAGTATTTATGCGGGGGAGGCAGCGGCAATCCGGGAAAAACTTGTTGCTTACATTGATAAGGGACATAATCAATTTGTAATTCGGGTCGATCAGGTCGACTATATTGACAGCTCCGGCCTGGGTATGCTGGTGGCTATTCAGAAACGGGCCGTGCAAAACGGCGGTGGTGTGATCATAAAAGGTCTGCGGGGTATAGTAAAAGAACTATTTGAGTTAACCAGATTGACAAAGGTTTTTGAAATTCAGTAAAATTTAGGTATATTATATATAATGCATTTCATATAGCATGTTTTGCGACAAAAAGGTGATAACATGACGAAAATCAAAAAAAATTTATCAGATGACGATATGTTGGCAGGCTGGCAGGAAGAGGGTACTTTTGAAACCGACCCCCAAGACGAGACCCCGGTGCGCAAGACTGCCGCGACAGTAAAAAAAGGTACGGCGCAAGATTATACCAGTGCCTTTTTCACGCCTGAATTACAGGAAGCGGTGGGAAAGGCTCTCTTGGAACTGAAGGTAAAACTATATAATGAAGGGATTGTGGATTTTAAACTCAAAGTTTCCAGCGAAGGCAAGCAAGTAATTCTAACTGCCGTTCCTGAAACCCCGAAGAAAAAACCTGCGGGAAAGGGGCGGTGAGATGAAAGCATTTACCGCAACTGACGGCAAGATATTCAAGATATTATGGATGCGTACCGGAACGGGCCGGCCAAGCGTGAGGCCATTTTAAGGGCTGCGGACTGACGCAGCAGGAAATATGCGGAAAGTGAGGATGAAGGTTATGGTTAAAACGGTCAAAGTCGCGGCGTTTTTGGGTAGTCCCCGTACTGGCGGCAACAATGCGGTGTTATTGGACGAAGTGATCCGGGGGGTGAACAGATCAGCCAATGCCGAAGTGCAAAGGTTTGTCCTGAATCAGGCCAATATATATCCCTGCCAAGCCTGTAACAGTTGCACCCATACCGGCCGGTGCGTCCGGCGCGATGATATGGACCTTATCTACACCGCCCTCGATGATTGTGATCTATTTTTGCTGGCCGCGCCGATATTTTTTAGCGGTTTAAGCGCTCAGGCCAAAATGATGATTGATAGATGTCAACCTTATTGGGCGGCAAAATACGTTCGTAAGCAAGACCTGTTTGCCGGACGGAAACGCTGGGGGAGTCTGATATCCACTTGCGGCCAGGCGGCAAGCTTGAACCAGTTTGCCGGAGCGCTGCAAGTAATGAATACTTTCTATTTGATGCTGGGACTAACCAAAGCCGACAACCTTTTCCTGGCAAATATTGACGAGCAGCCTGCCGCCGGCCGGACGGACGAATTAGCGCGGGCCTATCGCCTTGGGCAGCAGCTGGGCGGGAAATTTGGCTAAGCCCTGACGGAAAGCCGCAGTGGTTTCCGGAGTTTCGTTCAATAAATAGATTCGGCCGGGAACGCCTTTGCTATCGTAATCAATCCCGTTCCACCAGATGGCGATTTTAATTTTGGAGAGCTGCCCAATTTCGCTGAACATGCTGCTGAGCCAGGCAACCTTATCGCCGCCGACGGAATTTGAGCCGAATTCGGTGATCATAAAAGGTTTGCCAAAATGACGGTCATAATCATTATAGAGCTCAGAATAGATGGCTGCGAACTCCCGCCACTTTTCTCCCGGGAAATAGGTGCCGGTATTGTAGCCTGTAAGGCCAATGATATCCACATATTCGTCACCGGGATAATACATAAGATAATGATTCCATTTGAAATCAGGCAGGGACAAGTCATGGGGATTCCACACCCACAGAACGTTATCCACACCATTTGCGGCGAAAACATTTTGGACATAACGCCACAGGGCTTTGTACAGTTCGGGGTCCTTGCTGTAGTGAAAAGGGGAGTACAGGCACCAGTCCCCGTTCATTTCATTGTTCAGGCGGAACAGGACAGGGTGGCCGAAGGTCTTAAGCCGGACAGCGTATTCGGTAAAGTATTCGTCATATTTTCCGTCCAAGATATCATAAATAACACCGCTGGTATCCTGGAACTGATAGAAGGTCTGCAGGGTAAGCTCCAAATAACGCTGGCGTTGGTATGCTTGTTCCAGGGTGTGCAGCGGCAGGTGTTCATCCAGGGACTGATAGCGGACCAGTATGGGAAATTGATAATTGACCGATGTTTCCAGCGGGTCCAGAGTTTCAAAAGTCTGCGGGGCGCTAACCTCGAAAATTCCCCAGCGCAGGGGGCTGTCCATGCCGAAATATTCATCATAGAGTTTCCGGGTCTCGTCATTCAATAAGGTGGTGGAGTGGGCGAAGTGCTTGGAAAACTTAGGGGTGCCCCGGCGCTCAATTAGAGTAAAGCTGCGGGCGATATTGAGCTCGTTGGCGATGGGCTGGCTGGATTTAATGAGTATGGTATAGACTTCATTCCCATTTTTAGCCATCTCAATACTGGCATAGTGATTTTTGTCGTCAGCAATTTTGGCCAGTTTCCTGCGGTCCCACTTCAGGAGATGAACGTCAAAACCGTTAATATTAAGCATCTGGTCGGACAAGACGGTATGGTCCCTGGTGTTGCGGGCAAACCGGTTGCCGTATTCCATATACTGGTAGGCATCGGCTTGGGTACCATAAAAATTGTCGTAGTAGATTTCCATGCGACTGGTCGAACTGATAAAAACATTAACAACAGGCGAAAGCGACACATCGGTATAGGAATCGCCAGGAACGTAGATACTGTAGCCATTGGCGTAATCAGTAAACCGGCTGAATCCTGCCGGGGCCGGTTCTATTTTTTTCAGGTCATCTTCCGGGCCGGCAACCGGTTCTGCCGTTATTTCGCCGTTCAGTATAAAGATGGCGCCGCTTGCAGCGGAGATTGGAATTGGGGTAAAGGCTGAAAGGATAAACCAGATTCCCAATAATAACATTAACCTTTTTTCTTCTTTTTTCTCTTTTGATGCATGATTCATCATCAACTACTCCAATCATTATATTAAGAGCTGTATCATATTTTAGCTTACCGTACTGTGACGCCGGTGGCAAGAGAAATACAAAGAAGATTTATAAAATGTGAAAATGGTTGCAGCAGCCAGGAGGGAATATCATGTCTGATATTCGATTGAAAAATGAAGAGAGAAAAATAATTGTTGAAAGTATAAAAGAATTCTATTTAAAAGAGCGGGACGAGGAAATAAGCGACTTGTCTGCCGGTTTTTTGCTGGACTTTATTATCGAGCGTATTGGGCCTTACCTCTATAATCAAGGTATTCGGGATGCGCATAGGTTTATGAATGAAAAGGTGGAAGACCTGTTTGGCCTGGAAAAACGGGTACGATAAAAGACAAAAAACCGTGCCCCTCTTTTGGCGGGCACGGTTAACCTCAGCTTATCCCAATATCCGGATGTAAATTCTTTGATTCGACATATATAACTATATATGAAGCAAAATATGGATCAAATATAAAAATGCCAATAATATCGGCTGGTGAACCAGATATATGGTCAGGGAACGGCGACCCAGCCAGCGCAGGGGAAGTGTTGGGAGCAGAATATTTTGCGGGATATTGGGCCAAAGGGTTTCCTTATTGGGATATAGCGTTATTCCGGCAGCTACGCCGTACAGAACGACGCCGCCCCAGGGCAGGAGGGGATAATAATCGAGGGACTGAAAGCCCGGGGGAGTCAGGCCGAAAGGAATCAGCAGCGGGCTGGTTCCCGTTGTAAGACTCAGGAGATGCCCTGACAAAATGGCGGCAGTGCCAAAAGCCAATAATGCCGGGGGCGCAAGGGAGCGAAAATAATTTGCCGCCAGCATGGAGCAGCCCAGAAGGTGTAATATGCCGAACCGGATATAAATCTCCGGGCTAAAAAGATAGGTGACAATTGTAAGCACCAATCCTGCCGCCAATACCTGCAGTCCTCTTTTGGCAGGGTTGGCGCTTAAGGTGCTGCTGACGCCGGACAAGAACATGAATAATACAGCGGCGGTTTTGCCTTCCAGATACCAAAACCCGCTAAAATATTTAAAATCATAATGATAAAATTCCGCCAGATCAAATATAAGATGAAACGCTATCATTAAGATAATGGCAATTCCCCGCCAAAGATCAATTTCCCAAATCCGGCTGCTCCCAGGTTTTTTCAGCATTGAACTCTCCATAACGTACTATATTATACCACAAGTTGACTCTGGACTCACGGCCATATTCCGCGCAACTTCATAAACCCTGGGAACGGGTAGGGGTATCATTGGTGTCTGGCGCTTTGCGCTGACATAAACTACCCGTTCCTGCAAAAGGCCGCCAGATTTCTGGCGGCCTTTTGCGCGGCGGCTCTTCTTTTTTGGCTGTTGTTCACCTGCCATTGTCACCCGCTATATAGCATGTGCTATAATATGGAATGAGGAGGGGTGTCCAATGACTCTTCATGAAATTCTGAAAATTATTCGAAAGGAACTAAATATTACGCAAGAGCAGCTTGCTCATGAGTTGAATATCAGTTTTTCGACCATTAACCGATGGGAAAACAGCCGTACTTCTCCCAGTCGATTAGCCCGGATGCGCCTTGCGGATTACTGTGCTAAGAAGGGCATACCGGAAGCGATTGTAACCCAAATAGAAAAGGTTTAAGCCTCATACGACCTGGCAAGTCAGAGAGAATTTTTGAGAAGGTGATTGAATTACATATGGATATAGCTATGCCTTACAACGGCTGCCTGACTGCCGAGCAGTTCCTGTTTTACGAGATGCGTATTGTTTCGAAGCAGTACCTTGAGGGGTGAACGAGATGGGTAACAAACCGCCGTATACCATAACGGAGAAAGCCGCCGATTATTTGGCGAAAATCGTTGAAACCGTGACGCGGCTTGAGTTTGGAACGGAGTTCAAGCGCGATATAAAACTGCACCGCGAAAACCGCCTGCGGACTATCCATTCTTCGCTGGCCATCGAGGGCAACTCCCTCTCGCTGGGCGAAGTGACCGCCGTGATTGAGGGCAAAGTGGTCGCAGGCAAGCAGACGGAAATCAAGGAAGTCAAAAACGCCTACGAAGCCTACGACAAGATTATGACCTTTGATCCCTATGCCATCGGCGACTTCCTGAAAGCGCACAGGCTAATGACGCAGAGTCTGGTCAAAGAGTCCGGCAAGTTCCGCAGCGGCGACGTTGGCGTATTTGACGGCGAGGCCGCGATTCACATCGGGGCGCGTCCGCAGTTTGTACCGCAGCTTATGGAAGATTTGTTCGGTTGGGCGAAAGCCTCGGAACTGCACCCCGTGCTGAAAAGCGCGATTCTGCATTATGAAATCGAAACCATCCACCCGTTTTCGGACGGTAACGGTCGTATGGGACGGTTATGGCAAACGCTCCTGCTCGCCAAATGGAACGCAATTTTCGCGTGGATACCGATGGAATCGGTGCTGTACCAAAACAGGCCGCAGTATTATCAGGCGATTGAAAACGCAAGTAAAGCCAATGATTCCGGCGTGTTCATTGAATTTACGCTTTCCGCGATTTATGAAATCATCGCAGAACAAGCAAAGCACCAAGTTAAGCACGAAGATAAGCACCAAGTCGAACTCTCCGACACGCAGTTTGCCGTGCTGAACGCGCTTAAAAATAAGACTTTATCGCGTAAAGACATATTTGCCGCAATCGGAATGAACGGCGATTCACGCTCGTTCAAGCGGCACATCGAGCCGCTCTTAGACGAGGGCTTAATCGAAATGACCGTACCCGACAAGCCGAACAGCCGAATGCAAAAGTATCGGCTGACCGAAGCGGGTAAGGAAAGACTGAAGGAATAAGTCGGAGGCTTAGATATGCTGTCAGACACAATCAAATCAAGGCTTACGGAGCGTTTCGCCGCGCCGCTGCCCGAATTTCATAAACGCCGCATCGTCTTCTGGCACGATGAGGACAGCGAGTTTGCCGAAGCGGTGGATGAGCTTGCCCTGCCCGGCGTGACGCTCGTCAAACTTACGGGCAGGAACAACTTTGCCGTAAAGAAACTGCTGACAGCGGACGACCTTGCAGGCGATTACCTCATCTATGACCCGCTGACCTACGACAAGGAGCACAAAGACGATTGGCTTCTGGATATAAAGCTGTACGGCGAGGAGTTCCGTGCCGACCTTGTTTCTTTGCAGATGGAGGAACTGCTCGTCGACCCGTCCTCCGCAATGCGAAAAACGATGAAGCTGTACGCCAAGTTCCTTGACAACAAAGACCGCAAGGCTAAACTCAAAAAGATAGGCAGGACGTACCAGACCCCGCTCCAACTGCACATCGACGTTATGGCAGTGCTGTGCGGTATTAACGGCGACACGGCGCAGGACGTGATTATCGCCGTCCTCTCGGCAGGCCTGGAGAAAGAAAGCAACACCGCTCTTGACAGCATCGCCCGCTTTGGAAACATAGACGCCTTTTGGCAGTTGGTTCAGAAACTCACAGGCTATGTCGACTCTGAGGACAGACGCTTAAGTGAACTCGCCTCGCATATCCTTGTAACCGCGCTGTCGCAGACGATGCCCGCTTCCGCATTGAGGGGACTGGAACGGTTTATTGCCGACCCCTGCAAGGCGTACTGCTATCAGCTTGTTCACGAATGGCAGCGTGGCGAAGGCAGGGACGGGTTGGCTGAAGTTTGCCGCTATGTCGAGCGTGAGCTGCGCCTTACCGACCGCTTTGATAAGACGGAGGTAAACGTCCTTCTGAAAAGCGACACCTTTCCCGCAATCAACGAAAGCATACTGAAACGTTTCTTGACGGAGGTTGGCGAGCGGGTGATCAAGGTCGAGTCTATCCTCGGAGCGGTTGAAAACCGCCGTGCGGTGGCGTGGTATGACCTGACGGAGGATTATCTCGAAAGCCTGTATTATATCGCCAAAATGCAGGGGTTCTACTTGGCGCACATCGACGGCTTCCACATTGTCGAGCCTGTGAAGGTCTGGAGGCTATACACGAAAGACGCATACGAGATGGACAGCCACTACCGGCATTTCTATTTTTGTTTCGGCAACACGCTGAAAAGCCCCAGCGCTCTCTTGGAGGATGCCTTAAAAAAGTGTTCCGATGTGGTCGAGGGCTTGTACCGCGAATGGTTCTTAAAGCAGATTACCGGCGCTTACCTACAAGGAACTGCTGCAAATGAAAAAGCAGGAGCGGCGCGATTTGGTGGCGGGCAAAGAAATCATCTACATTTACCACAACACGATTGACGCGCTCGGCGATAAGCAGGCTACCGAATCGAAGGTGTTCGAGGCTTGCGAAACGGCTATCAGCGAACTCACGGGCATCGTTAAGATAATCGTTAACGATTTGAGCGGCATCAACATCTTCATCACCGCCGACCACGGCTTCCTCTATACCTACCATCCCCTTGCGGAAAGCCAAAAAATCAGCCGCCAGACCTTTGACGGCGAAGTGTATGAACTCGGTCGCCGCTACGCGCTTGTGTCTCCGCAGACAACTGCCGAATATCTCCTGCCTGTCAAGACAGAATGGGAAGTCGGCGGTGTTCCGATGAAAGGCTATGCGCCGCAGGACACTGTCCGCATCAAGGTTCAGGGCGGCGGCGAGAATTATGTCCATGGTGGCATCAGTCTGCAGGAGATGGTCGTGCCGGTCATTGTCTACAAGGGTATGCGAAGCGGCTACAAGCAGTATGTCGAGGTGCAGAATCCGGGACGAATACATCCGCAAGGGCTTTACGATGGACGATGAGCGGCTGAAAAATGGCGGCGGGCGTTATTTCCGTGAGCTTTTACAACGTATCCGCGATATCCGAAGCATCGGGCGCAACCTGTACCAGCAGGTGACTGACATTTACGCCACGGCGATTGACTATAACCCCAAAGCCGACGTCACACGGGAGTTTTTCGCCACTGTGCAGAACAAGATGCACTACGCCGCCCACAAGCACATGGCATCTGAGGTGATCTATGAGCGCGTGGACAGCGACAAACCTTTGGTCGGTATGACCAATTTTAAGGGCGACTACATTACCAAGAGTGATGTGGGCGTCGCCAAAAATTATCTGACCGAAAAAGAACTCACGGTGCTGAACCTTTTGGTTTCGCAATTTTTGGACTTCGCTGAGTTACAGGCGTTGAAGGAACACGCCATGACCATGAAGGACTGGATCGCTGAGCTTGACCGCCAGCTTTTGGGCAACCGCCGGGAGCTTCTTGCTGGCAAAGGGAGCGTTTCGCATAAACAGGCGATTGAAAAAGCCGAAAAGGAGTTTGAAATCTACCGCGCCCGCGAGATGAAGCAGCTTGAGAGCGACTTCGACCGCGCCGTGAAGGAGTTGACGCAACGGGAAGCGGGTGGCGACGATGAGTGACTGGTTCGGCGTACTCCCAGCACACTGGAAAAACAACACTAAAACACCGATAATTTCAATTTTTTGTCGGTGTTTTAGTGTTGACATTACCGCAGGCGCTTTGTTATAATAACACTAAAATACCGACGTTTTTATGGTTTTGTCGGTAATTTAGTGGTGATTCAGATGGACAAAAAAGACCTTGAAAAAGCATTTGCAAATAACAATGGGGTGCTTAAAACCTCACAACTTGCTGCGCTCAAAATCGATTCCACAGGCATAAAACGTCTGATTAAAAACGGCGTCATTGAAAAAATCAAAACCGGATACTATCGTTTTCTATCTGATGACACAGGCGAAGCAGCCATCATCGCCCGTCTCTTTCCTGATGGTGTACTTTGGCTTAATACCGCTCTTTTTTATTACGGATACAGTGACAGGACGCCCATGCAATGGGATATTATCATAAGCAAAAACGCTTCCCGCTCCCGATTTAAAATTGATTATCCCCATATAAACCCGTTCTTCGTGACACCGGAACGGCTCTCTTATGGTGTGACTACAATAGAAATTGACAGTTGTATCATGAATATTTTTGACCGTGACAGGCTTATCTGTGAGTGTCTCAAATACGAAGCCGACATGGATAAGGAAACATTTAATAAAGCGGTTCAGGCATACCTCACTGACCCTAAGAAAAATATAAGGAGCCTTCTGGCTTATGCCAAGCGCAGAAAGGCGACAAAGCGGGTGCATGATGTGATAGGAGTGTGGCTGTGATGGATGCAGGTGCTTCAGTAATTGCAAGGCTTAAAAATAAAGCGCAGACATCAGGATTGTCTTTTCAGGTTCATCTACGTTTGTTCTGTCAGGAGGAATTCTTGCGTCGGCTTTCCCTTTCAAAATATGCTGACAATCTGGTATTGAAAGGCGGACTTTTTCTTTTTTTCCTGAGTGGATTTGAAAGCACTGATTATGACCGCAGCAGTTTTGCTGAAATTATCAGCTTCTCGGAAAATGATGCCATGCTGGTCAAGTGGCGACAGTTTTTGAGACGAACCAAGCTTCCAGGCATTGAGTTTAGTGAGGTTACAGGCTTAATAAATACTTTTCTCGGAGGTATCTGGAATGCCATTATCGATGAAAATGAATGGCTTAAAAACTGGAACTGTCAGACCACATCATGGTAAGAGCTTGATTATAGGAGCACCGGCAATTTTGCTAACACCATGCTCACAAATATCTAATGGAGTTTGTTGGCAATGAGGATGAGGACGCCGTATCGAGAAAAGATGTGGAACGACTATTGTCATATTTCAAACTATGGCTGGACGGCTATTAAAGATAGCAGCATTTTTGCAACTTCATTTTTCCATGGTATAATAAAAAATAACTGGCGGCTGTTTTATTTAAGATGGAACTGCAGCCTGAGCTTTTGACAAGGCTTTCTTGTTCTTGGAATGTGAGTGAGGTCATAAGGGATGGAATTAGCTGAAAAACTACAGCGCGAATTAGAGGCCATGGTGGATGATATAGCTATTCAATCGGTTTCCGGGGGGGATCAACGTGAACAAAGACCTGTGGGTGATACTGCTGTCGGTGGGGATTGGCGCCGTCGGCCAAGTAGGCCTTAAATACGGCGCTACCAAAATTCCCGACAGTGGCCCATTGGTAGAAAAAATAATTACAGCCTGGCCGTTATTGGCCGGGCTGGCGTTATACGGGGTTAGCACACTCCTGTGGATTTATGCGCTGAGGACGGTTGAGCTAAGCTATGCCTACCCGCTTATCAGTTTGGGATATGTCCTGGTGTTTATAGCATCGTATTTTCTGTTTCACGAGCCAATCGGCTTGCTGCGGCTGGCGGGACTGGCATTTATTTTGTCGGGAATTATGTTGGTAGCTAAATCATGAGTTACGGTTCAAAATAGTGACTGGCAAAGCAGTATTAACAATATCTCAATAATTCGGCCAATGGCTGGTCATAGCGAAACACCGGAATCCGGTTCAGCGCTAATTGACTTGCCCGTGAATTTGCGTAACCGGTATTCGTTGTCAACCCGAACCGGTAGCCCAGCTCGTGGCTGGAGTAAAGAGTGGACAGGTTATAGCTGCCGCGGGGATACGCCACAGAATCGACGGCTTTCCCCAGAAGGTCTTCCAAAGCCGCTTTGGAGTTTTCCAGTTCTTGCGACATTTCAGCCGGTGATAAATTTCCGAGAGGCCTGTGACTTACCGTATGCGACCCGAAAGACATGCCGGCGGCCGACATTTCCAAGAGTTGTGACATGGTCATCCTGTTCGGCTGGTCAAGCATACCGGTGATGATGAAAAAACTGGCTGTCATGGAGAAGCTTTGCAGCAGGGGAAAGGCATTCGCATAGTTATCAAGATAGCCATCATCAAAGGTAATCAAAACAGGCTTGCCGGTTATGGAGCCGACTCCGGACAAATGATCTTTGGCCGCAGCCAGGGTAAGGGTATTATAACCATTCTCATGGAGATATTGCAGATCGCTTTTAAAGCGGCTGGGAGATATCGTTAGGGCATCGGTTTCAGGCCCAATCCGGTGATACAGCAAAATAGGCAAAGTATCATTAGCAGCTTGGGACGGTTGGAAATTAAAGGCATAAGAAATACTTGCCGCCGCGGCAAGGGATAGCATGCATTTTTGCAAAAATTGTCGTCTGGTAAGTGAGGTCACGGACGGAATCTCCCTTCCACTTCGTATTTGAAACTCTCTGGTCTGCTGAATAAAGGAAAAAGAGCCCGTCTTGACAGGCTTCGCCAAAAAATGATATATATCTCCAATTACTTTCTATATTACTATCGGTTTTTTGATAGTCAAATTAAGATTTGTGTCCTATGTTAAAATTTATTCAACTAAAGCTGACCTTTGACGGTCAGCCGGTTTGGGGAGGTAATACTACTGAATTTGCTCACAAAAAGGTAATAATGGAAATAGTTGGGGGATGATAAGATGGATAATCTATCTGCGCTTGTAACGCATTATATAGACGTATGGGGATATTGGGCTATCTTTATCGGTATGGCCCTGGAGAGCGCCAATATTCCCATACCGAGTGAATTAATTTTTGGCTTTGCCGGTTATCTTGTATATTTAGGAAAACTAAACTTCTGGTTAGCAACCACCTATGGTGTATTGGGCGGACTTTTGGGTTCAATAGTATCCTACGCAATCGGTTATTATGGCGGTCGGCCTTTCGTCTTCCAATACGGCAAGTACTTTTTTGTAACCCGTAATAAAATTGACTTAGCCCAACGGTGGTTTGACCGTTACGGGCTGACAGCGGTTTTTATTGCCAGATTGTTACCGGTAATCCGCACCTTTATATCGTTGCCGGCAGGCTTTGCCCGGGTTGATTTCACAAAATTTGTCGTTTACACAATCCTGGGTTCCATTCCCTGGACCATTGCCTTGACGTACTTGGGGCAGCTTCTCGGCGAAAACTGGCATCTGCTTAGTGAGTATGGGCACCAGATTAGTATTTTTGTAATTGTAATTATATTCATAGTTATCATGGCTATTCTGTGGAAACGAATTTCCGCCCAAGGTGCCAAATAACTCCCAAACTTATAAATACAAAGTATGCGCGGCACGCGCGGCAAATCCTTTCCAAAGCTGTATAGCGCTCATTCCGAATTCAGGAGTCAGAATTCTGAAATTTTATGAGACAATCCGTTCTTTTTATTCTGACTCCTGAATTCTGACTCCTGACTACTGAATAACTAGGGGGCGGCCAATTTGACAATAAAAGACAATAGGATACGCCGGATATTTGTAGAAAAAAAGCCGGGGTTTGCGGTTGAGGCAGCCGGCATTTATGCCGATCTCAAAGAAAATCTGGGCATAAAAGGACTGAAGGCGGTTAGGGTTCTTCATCGCTACGACGTGGCCGGGGTCAGCGACCAGGAATTTGCCGTCGCTGTTTACACTATTTTTTCTGAGCCGCCTGTAGACGTGGTATATCCGGAGCGGATTGAGGCTGATCCGTCGGATAAAGTATTTGCCATGGAGTATTTGCCGGGTCAGTATGATCAAAGGGCAGACTGGGCGGCTCAGAGTGTGCAGATCCTTAGCCAGAAGGAGCCGCCGGCGGTAAACACTGCGAAAGTGCTGGTCCTTGCCGGGGATATCAGCCAACAGGAATTCAAAAGAATAAAAGAATACTGCATTAATCCGGTGGAGGCCAGAGAAGCTTCCCTGGAAAAGCCGGCTTCCCTTGCCGTGACAGCGGCCGCGCCCGGGGACGTAGCCGTAATAAAGGGTTTTATAAATATGACGGAAGAAGAGCTTCAGGACTTTATGAATACCCAGGGGCTGGCCATGAGTTATGATGATCTGGCTTTCTGCCGGCAATACTTCCGGGAAACGGAGCGGCGCGACCCTACCATTACCGAGATTAAAGTCATCGACACCTACTGGTCGGATCACTGCCGCCATACCACATTTTTAACGAAAATCGAAGCTGTGCAGATTGAACCGGGGAAATACAACCAGCCGGTACAAGCAGCTTACCGGGAGTATAAAAAGTCCCGGGAAACCGTGTATGCCGGCAGGGAAAAAGATATCAGCCTGATGGATGTGGCCACGCTGGCTATGAAAGAGTTAAAAATGCAGGGCAGGCTGCCTGACCTGGATGAGTCGGAAGAGATCAACGCCTGCAGCCTTGTCGTTGACGTGGATGTGGACGGGCAACGGGAGGAATGGCTGGTTATGTTCAAAAACGAGACTCATAACCATCCGACCGAGATTGAACCATTTGGCGGCGCCGCCACCTGCCTGGGCGGCTGCATTCGCGATCCTCTTTCCGGCAGGTCCTACGTGTACCAGGCAATGCGGGTGACCGGCAGCGGCGATCCCCGGGCTTCCCTGGAAGCCACTCTCCCCGGCAAGCTGCCGCAACGCAAAATCACTACCGGCGCCGCGGCCGGCTATAGTTCATACGGAAACCAGATTGGCCTGGCTACCGGACAAGTGGCGGAAGTGTACGATGAAGGCTTTATCGCCAAACGCATGGAGATCGGCGCGGTAATCGCAGCGGCTCCCAGGAAAAATGTTGTCCGGGGCATTCCCGCACCCGGCGATGTTGTCATTCTGGTGGGCGGACGCACCGGCCGGGACGGCTGCGGCGGAGCAACCGGCTCTTCCAAGGAGCATAATGAAGAATCTTTATATAACTGCGGCGCTGAAGTGCAAAAAGGCAATCCGGTGACCGAGCGGAAAATCCAGCGGCTTTTCCGGCAGCCCGCAGTCGGCACCTTGATTAAGAAATGCAATGATTTTGGCGCCGGCGGGGTATCGGTAGCCATCGGTGAATTGACTGACGGTCTTGAGATCCGTCTGGACGCTATTCCCAAAAAATATGAAGGTTTAGATGGCACCGAACTGGCTATTTCCGAATCGCAGGAACGCATGGCTGTGGTCGTGGCGCCGGAAAATGCCGCAGCCTTCATAAATTTCGCTTCCGCCGAGAATCTGGAGGCCACAGTTGTGGCTCGCGTTACCGGCGAGAAGCGGCTGAAAATGGTATGGCGGCAAAAGACAATCGTCGATATCAGCAGGGATTTTTTGAATACCAACGGGGTGAAACAGCATACCCAGGTAAAAGTGGCCGCACCACCGGCGGCGCAAGCCTATTTTGCCGGCTTGCCGGCGCAGCCGTTGAACCTGAAAGAGATCTGGCTGAACAATCTGACGCATCTTAACATATGTTCGCAAAAAGGCCTGGTTGAAAGGTTTGACAGCACCATCGGGGCAGCAACGGTGCTGATGCCCTTTGGCGGCAAGTACCAAAGCACTCCGGCGGAAGGCATGATCGCCAAACTGCCGTTAGAGACCGGTGAGACCCATACCGGTACGGTTATGGCCTACGGCTATAATCCGCAGCTGGCCGGATGGAGTCCTTTCCATGGAGCGTTGTATGCGGTAGTGGAAGCAGTCGCCAAGGTGGTGGCGCTGGGCGGGGATTATAAGAAAGTGCGGCTTACGCTGCAAGAGTATTTTGAAAAACTGGGTCAGGACAGTGTCAAATGGGGCAAGCCTTTCAGCGCTCTCCTCGGCGCTTATTACGCGCAAAAACGCCTTGGTATTCCGGCAATTGGCGGCAAGGACAGCATGTCCGGCACCTTTAAGGATCTAAATGTGCCGCCGACGCTGGTTGCTTTCGCGGTAGCAGCCATGGATGTCCGTCACTCGGTTTCCCAGGAGTTTAAGGCGGCAGGCAGCCAGGTAGTGTTAATCCCGGCTCAGCGGGACGAATATGGCCTGCCTGATTTTGAAGTACTGACGCGAAATTGGGGTAGGATCAACGACCTTGTGCGGGCAGGCAAAGTATTGGCTGCTCATACGGTAAAATTGGGCGGCATAGCGGCTGCGGTAAGTAAAATGAGCTTTGGCAACCGGATTGGACTGGCACTCGCTGCGGTTTGGACCCGGGAGGAAAACCGGCATCGCCTGTTTGGACCCGATTACGGTTCCATCCTTTTGGAAATGCCGGCAGGCGCCAATCTGCCGGACTTGCTGCCGAAGGTGGATTATGAGGTTCTCGGCCTAACTCAGGATAGGCCGGTTATTACTGCCGGCGACGGGGATATTATTTCCATCGCCGAGGCGCTTGCCGCCTGGGAAGAACCTTTGGAAAAAGTGTTTCCCACCCGGCCGGAACCCATTGCCGGCAAGCCGCGGGCGGTTTTATACGAAAAACGCAATACCCGCAGGCCGGCCCGGAAGATCGCCAAACCAAGAATTTTCATACCTGTGTTTCCGGGGACCAACTGTGAGTACGATTCGCGGCGAGCCTTTGAAAAGGCTGGCGGCATAGTTGAAACCATGGTCATTCGCAATCTGGCGGGAGCGCATATTGAAGAATCCGTTAAGAACATGGCAACCGGCATCAACAAGGCTCAGATTGTGATGCTGCCGGGGGGATTTAGCGCCGGGGACGAGCCGGACGGCTCAGGCAAATTTATTGCCGCCATGTTTCGCAACCCAAGAATCAGGGAAGCCGTGTCGGAACTGCTGCAAAAGCGGGACGGACTGATGCTGGGCGTTTGCAACGGCTTCCAGGCCCTGGTGAAGTTGGGGCTGGTGCCTTACGGCGAAATCCGTGACTTGACGGCGGACAGTCCGACGCTGACCTTTAACCGGATTGGCCGTCACATTTCCCGTATGGTAAAAACAAAGGCGGTTTCGGTGCTTTCTCCCTGGTTTGCCAATGTGACGGCAGGAGAAGTGTTTGTTATTCCGGCTTCCCACGGCGAGGGCCGGTTTTACGCCAAGCCGGAGGAAATCGACCGCATGGCGGCAAATGGGCAAATCGCCACTCAATATGTTGATTTTCACGGCAATCCCACTTACGAAATAGAGCATAATCCCAACGGATCAATGGATGCCATTGAAGCCATTACCAGTCCCGACGGCAGGGTGCTTGGCAAGATGGGGCATTCCGAGCGTATTGGCGCGAATGTGGCGATAAATGTTCCCGGCAATAAGAATCAGAGAATATTTGAAGCAGGAGTAAACTATTACCGGTAGCCGCCCCTTAACGGATATTTAACCGAAAAAGGAAAGGCGAAAAGCAGGAACCCGGCTTAAAGTAGAAGAATATTTGAAGTATCATTACGGGGATTCTTGCATAGACTTTATTGTTGTTTATAAGTTCATAAGGAGTATAGATATGTACGAGATAGCACATGTTGGTATTGTTGTCAGGAATACGGCCCGGTCCTTGGAATTTTATCGTGAAGTGTTAGGCTGCACGGTTATTGACAGTTATGACAATGACAATGCCTGTCTTACTTTCCTGGCCTGCGGGCGGCAAATACTGGAACTGGTTGAATATAAAGCAGCTGCTGGCGGCGAACGTTCCGCCGGACCGGTGGACCATATTGCTTTCGCCGTCCTGGACATGGACGCGGCTGTAAGCAGACTGAAGCAAAGGAATGTGCCGCTTGCCTTTGACACGCCCCGCCTAGCGGGAAACAAAAAAATCCTGTTTTTCAGCGGCCCTGACGGCGAACGCCTTGAGTTTGTCCAAACATTATGATTCAAAAAAAATGCACGGCGCTTTTGAAAGACCTTCACCAATGGTGAAGGTCTCTTATCGCGAAGTTTAGCCAAGGCCGATTCCCGGAAGTCACAATCCATATCCGCCACCGAGTAACCCGGCCCAGGACGGTCCGGAAGCCTGGTCTCAGCATATTATGGTTGCCGCCAGACCACTGCCTACATATACTAAGATAGATTTATCGCGGTCGTCTATATGTTATGAATTCTGATGCAATGGGGAAAATTCCGGGAAATTATACTTTCGGATACTGCAATAAAAGCGGATTAAGGGGGGCTCATTATCCAATTTCAAGAAATCACATTAGAACAGAAACCTCTGTTTGACAGTTTTTTCCGCCAACGGCGATATGAGAACGCCCATTTTAATTTTACCAATCTTTTTATGTGGCGCCATGCTTATAATATCAGATGGACTGTCATTGATCAACATTTGTGTATCAAGGCTTGCTTCGGAACCTATAACTTTGCCCTGCAGCCTTTTGGCGGGGATGACGGCGTAGAAGACGTTCTGGCCCAAATGGAGGGCTACTTTGCCGCCAATGGCTGGCCATTCATATTGGGTGATGTGGAGAAGTTCATGCTGGATATATTGGAAAACTGGCGTCCAGGCTATTTTACGTTTACCGCTGACCGGGATAACTTTGATTATGTATATAACCGGCAAGATCTTGCCGAACTCAAAGGCCGAAAATATCACGGCAAGAAAAATCATATCAACAGTTTTATCAGGATGTACCCTGACTATCAATATTATCCGCTGACCGACGAGTGGGTGGGGCATTGCATTATTAACATTTTCGAGTGGTGCGCCCAAAAGGGCTGTGATGAAGATCCGATGTTGCTGAATGAAAAACAGGCGATTATCGAAGTGCTGCAAAACTACCAGGCTCTCAATTTGACGGGGGCGCTGATTACTGTTAATAACAAAGTGGAGGCATTTACTTTCGGCGAACAACTTAATGACGACACTGCAGTTATTCATGTGGAAAAGGCCAGTCCGGATATTAGAGGAATATATCCCTTGATCAATCAAAAATTTTGCCGGCATGCCTGGCAGTCCGTGTCTTATATTAACAGGGAGGAAGATATGGGAGTACCAGGGCTTAGAAAAGCAAAGGAATCGTATTATCCGGCGAAAATGACGGAAAAATATACTGTGAAAATAAAATAGTTGCAAGTCCGGTCATATATTTATTTGTGAGGGAAGGACAAGCAGATGGAAATTAGGTCAATAAAAAAACTGAAACTTTACGGATTCAATAATCTTACCAAGTCACTCAGCTTTAACATGTACGATATATGTTATGCAAAAACCCCGCAGCACCGCGACGATTATATCCAATACATTGACGAGGAATATAATGCTGACCGGCTAACCAGCATTCTTACCGAAGTGGCAAATATGATTGGGGCCAATATCCTTAATATAGCCAAGCAAGACTATGATCCCCAGGGAGCAAGCGTTACTATGCTGATTTCCGAAGATCAAATGAATCAGCCGGGGGAACCGGTGAGTGACGAGGAGTGCCTCGAATGCCATGTGCATCAGCCGATGCCGGAAACGGTTGTTTGCCATTTAGATAAAAGCCATATTACAGTTCACACCTATCCGGAAAGTCATCCTGACGAAGGAATAAGTACTTTCCGGGCCGATATTGACGTTGCAACCTGCGGTCATATTTCACCTTTGAAGGCTTTGAACTTTTTAATTAATAGCTTCAACCCGGATATCGCCAATGTTGACTACCGGGTACGGGGTTTTACCAGAGACGTAAACGGCAAGAAGTTTTTCATCGACCATAAGATTAACTCGATCCAGAATTATATTTCCAGTAATAACCGGGATATATACCAAATGATCGATGTAAATGTGTATCAGGAAAATATCTTCCATACCAAAATGCTGCTGAAAGAATTTGATCTGGATAATTACCTGTTCGGTACCGCCAAAAAAGAGCTTCTGGCCAGTGAGAAGAAAAAAATCAAACAACGCCTAAAAAAGGAAATGAACGAAATTTTCTACGGCAAAAATATTCCCAGAGTCAATATTAAATTTTAAACAAGAAGAATAACATCCCCCTTTCCGGGGGATGTTTATTTTTACTATTATGGACAAGGGAGAACATTATGAAACTTTTGCTGCATCCGGGGCCTGTTCGATTTTTTCACTGGATTATGTTCGCCGCCGTTACTTTCCTGGTAGTTTCCGGCCTTTATATGAGCAATCCCTGGGGAGGACTGCCATACGGCCTTATACGAAAGCTGCACAATATTGCCGGCATCATCCTGCTTTTGAACATCGGGGGGCAGTCCTATTATTATATTATGATGGGAAAGTTTACCGAAGTAATTTTTCTGCCGAGAGATTTACCTAATATGAGGAGTTTTCTGCGTTATACGCTGTTTATTACTGAAAATCATCCTAATTACGGCAGATATAGCCCGGGACAGAAAATCCTGTTTACGTCCTGGTGGCTGGCGATTCTGCTGGCAGGTATGGCCGCTATACCTCTAATGCTGCCGGCTGCCGGTTTTTCGTCAGGGGTATTGCGCATGTTGGGCGGACTGACGAATCTCCAGGTCATTTACTATGGCATCGCCATGTTTTTCCTGACAACAATTCCGTTTCATCTGTATTTGGTTTTTACTGAAGATCCCGCAAAACTGCAGGCTATGTTTTCCGGTTATATAAAGAAAGAGCCTAAATGCAGTGCGGAAGCAAGTGATTATAGAGTTAAATAACTGCCGCCGCAGAGGGCGTCAGCATCCGGAACCAATATATTGGTAAACACATTTCTGCCGGCGTCCATGCCTTGGGCGCCGATGAGCACAACCAGGTCACCGGTCTGGGCGTAATTAAGGGCTGTTTGCAGAGCGGCGGACAAAGTGACGGAATATGTATAGTTTACTCCCAAGGCGTCAAGAGTAGATAAAAAAGCCAGTTGTTCTTCCGGCAGGACAGTGTCGGAGGAGGGTACTTGTTCAGAACTTGACGTGATAATCAGCTCCAATGGCAATTCTTTCGCAATACCGGCCAGGGTGGCGGCGTTCATTGCGTTAATGGCCGGCCCTCTTTTTCCCCGTATCGCGTTGACGACAATCAAATGGCGGTAACGGAAGGCCTGAACCGTTTCAAAAACCGCTTCAATACTGCCGGGATTAAGGGCGGTGTCGTCAATTACCGTGAGTCCCTGGATATGGAAGACATTCATTCTTCGTTTCACGCCTTTAAAATTTCCTAACGCCGCGACAACCAACGGCAGGGGAATATCCTGCAGCAAGGCCGCGGTTCCAGCCAGTAAGGCATTTTCTACGTTATGGCGCCCAGGAACGGTAAGCCGGAC
This sequence comes from Methylomusa anaerophila, assembly GCF_003966895.1. Taxonomy (NCBI): domain Bacteria; kingdom Bacillati; phylum Bacillota; class Negativicutes; order Selenomonadales; family Sporomusaceae; genus Methylomusa; species Methylomusa anaerophila. Next base: position 2,067,813 of record NZ_AP018449.1, read on the forward strand.
AGGAATAAGGCAAGCGGGGATGACTGCACCGGCGGAAGTGGTGAGCGGACGGGATAGTTCCAGCACAAAATTACTGCTGTAGGAAGTCAGGTGCAGTATTCTTGCCGAAATATCGGCGCAGCTATCTACGGCGCAGGTGATAACCGGGCCGGGAAAGCTTACGGCCAAATCGGAGCAATAAAGGTCACCCTGGTTTATAACCAGGGGCGCGTGATTGGGGATAAGCCGCAGGAAATCCTGTTTTGCCGCCAGATAGCTCGAAAAATCGCCGTAAAAATCTAAATGATCAGGACAAATGTTCGACATGATTCCACCGGAGAATTGTACATGTTCCACCCTTTTCATTGCTACTCCCTGAGCGGATACTTCCATTGCGGCATGGGTTACGCCGTTTTGCCGCATTTCGGCCAGGTATTTGTGAATGCTTGCGGCATCAGGAGTAGTAAGGATACTGGGAAAAGATTTCTTACCGGTTTTCACCTGCACGGTACCAATAAGCCCGGCTTTATAGCCAGCCTGGGAAAATATATGCTCCAGCATATGGGTAATGGTAGTTTTACCATTTGATCCCGATACTCCCACCAGTGATAAGAACCGTGAAGGGTCACCGTAAAACGACGCCGCCAGTTGGGAGAATGCCCAACGGGCATCCGGCACATTGACTACCGGTGGTTTAAGAAAGGACAAATTACCCGGCTTGTCCGTGACAATGGCTATTGCGCCTCTGGCGACGGCGTCTTTAATATAAAGATTGCCGTCGGTTGACCGGCCTTCAATCGCAACGAAAACGTAACCCGGTTTTACTTCCGCCGAGTGGCAGGTTATTCCTTCTACCGTGCCTATTAGGTCGGATAGAGCGTTTTTCATCTTCTCTCCTCCTAATCACAAAATCGATACTTCATGTTATGAGGCTATATAAGGAAGTGACAGTTTATGACGGCGGGGAAAAAAAATTTTTTTGTGCCGGTAACTTTAATGCTGCTGATTCTGTTGCCATTGATTATTGTCATTGCCGGCTGCGGTTTCAGTAAACCGGCGCCCAAGCCGGAATCACAGCGGGCAGCAGCCGGGGTAACGGTAGCAGGAGTAGCGGTAGGGGGAATGTCGGCGGCGGAACTGAAAGCTGTTTTGCATGATTTAGCAGGCAAGACCGGGATGCCGCCGGTGAATGCCGGCTTTAGCCAGAGAACCGGTAAAATTACGCCGGAACGGCGGGGGCACACCCTTGACGTTCCCGAAACACTGCGCCGCATTCTTATGGCTCCGTCCGGCGCCGGGGTGCCGCCGGTTTATAAGGAACTGGCTCCTGCCATTACCGCCGATCAGTTAAAGAGAGCCAAGCTGCTGTCCTCCTATGCTACGCCTATTTTGGATAAAAGCCCCGGCCGGGTGAATAATATCCGATTAACCGCAGGGTTAATCAACAACACAGTCATTGAGTCCGGGGGGGAGTTTTCCTTTAATCGCACTACCGGCGAACCGATGGTGGAGCGTGGTTTTCAACCAGCCGCGGTGTTCGGCGATAACGGCCAAAAGGAAGAGGAAGTAGGGGGCGGAATGTGTCAGGTCTCCTCCACCTTATTTAATGCTGTGCTGGCGGCCGGCTTATATGTTGCCGAGCGTCATCCCCACTCCCAGCCGGTTAACTATGTGCCGCCCGGCCAAGATGCCACAACCTATACCGACAAGGACTTCCGCTTCATTAACTCTACCAGGCGCAGAGTGGCCATACGGTCAATGCTAAGCGCCGGGGAAGATAAACTTATGGTAGATTTATTTCAACTGCCTGATGTATAAAACAGCAGTTTATTACCAATATTAACAACGAGGTGGGAGCGCATGAGAAACAAAGCAATCAATACCGCATTAGTCGTCGCTGTAGTTGTAATATTCATCACGGGAGCGTACATGTTGCTCAGGCCTCCTGCCCAAAAACCTGCTCCGACGCCTCCTGTTCCGGCGCCGGCCCCTGAACCTATTCCGGGCGTACCTCAGTTTGATGCCGGCAAATATCCGGCCGAACCACAGGTCAGGGTTTATCTGGCCGACAAAGGCTATGTAACCACTATGGCGCTGGAAAAATACATTGAGGGAGTTATCGCCCAGGAGATGAAGCCGGATTGGCCGCCGGAAGCGCTCGCGGCGCAGGCAATCGTATCCAGAACTCTTACCGTTAACGCGATAGAGGCAGGCACCATCAAACAGCTGCATAACGCGGATGTCAGCACTTCCAAAGAAGAATTGCAGGCCTATGCGCCGGAAAAAGTCAATGATAGCGTCAGGCAAGCCGTTAAGCGGACCCGAGGAATGATTTTACTTTATGCCGGCGGATTGGTTAACGCCATTTACAGCTCCTGCAACGGCCAAATCTCCGCAACCCGGGAAGAAAGTTTTCCTGTAGAAATACCCTATCCAACGCCGTATTTTCAACCTGTCGCCGACGACTGCTATGAATATGCGCCTGACGATATTAAAACCTGGACGATAGAAATCCCCGGTTCCGAGGTTGCGGCCGCCATCGGCTATCAGGGCAGCCCGGGAGATATTCAGATACTGAAAAAGGGGCCATCCGGCCGGATACTCTATATTGGCGCCGGCGATAAAAAAATGTATGGTGCTGAATTTCGGCGGGCAATAGGATATGACCGCTTGAAATCCACCCTGATTACTGAAATGACGTACGACGGCAGCACATTTACTTTTAAAGGCCAGGGCTGGGGCAACGGTGTCGGCCTTTGTCAATGGGGCGCTTACACTTATGCTAAACATGGCGTAAAAGCTGAAGATATCATTAAGCATTATTATCCAGGTGTTGAAATCAAGAAAATCTGGCAATAAAATACATACCTGCAGGACGGCAGGAAGGTGAATTTATATCTTTGGTCTGCATACAATAATAATGCGAGGTAGTATGGCGGCTACCTCCCGGGGAATGCGCCGCTTGTCTGGTACGCACGGGCAAGCGGCGCGGTCCATTTTTATCCTTTATATATCTTTTATATTTAGTTATCAAATGCCACGAACTGCTTAGAAATCGTCAGATACCGTTGCATATGAAAAAAACTTATTGCAACGAGTTTGCTAATTACGGTTCAATTATCATAGTCAGACCGCCGAGGCGCGACGACGATTCTGATTTCGTTAGCTTAGCATGATAGTTTGTGCGGGGACCTCACGGAAGCGTACTGGCTGTACGCTGTAGTGAGGACCACAGGAGCAACGACGCAGATGGCGGCTTCTAAGCAGTTCCCTGCTTTTTAGTGAAAAATCTCTATTTTATTTGGCAAGGAGCCTGGCATACGCTATAATAATATAGTCAATATCGTCCATATAGTTAATGTGCAAAAAAGGTGATAATGTGAATTTGGGAGACACTGACAGCGGCCGGAGCAAAGCCGTTGCTGTTGCATTAACGATAGTAGGTACGCAACGGGATGTTTTGGGGGAAGAAAACCGGATTGAGCTTTTTACCCTCGGACATTACTATTACACAAAGGGTATCCATTATATTACCTATCAGGAAACAGAAATTAGCGGGATGGAAGGCGCAACAACCCTGCTACAGGTTGATCCGGATCAGGTTATTTTGGTTCGTTCAGGAAGCATTGAACAGAGACAGGTTTTCAGTCCGGGTCAGTGGACTTATTCTGATTATTTGACGGCGCAGGGTATATTCAAAATGAATGTACTTACTACCGGACTTGACATTGGGGTAACGGGGGATGGCGCCGGCTTGCCTCAAATCCGTATTGATTATGAACTTGAAATCGGCGGGCAGTGGCAAAGTAAAAATACACTGTCAGTTACTATACAGGGGGACAAGAGCAATGGACATTAAACAACTGTTGGCGGATGCTATTGAAACAGCTGTTAGCTCGGCGATGGATGAAGGTATTTTCGTGGCCGGACAGTTGCCGGCTCTATGCCTTGAAGTTCCGCCACAGAAGGAATTTGGCGATTACGCCACCAACTTTGCCATGCAGGCGGCCAAGGCGGCCAAGACCAATCCAAGGGTTATTGCTCAAGCTATTGTCGATCGGATTCATGAACCCTGGCTGGAGAGAACTGTCATCGCCGGCCCCGGGTTCATCAACTTTTATCTCAAACCCGGCTGGCTATACGATCAACTGGCACAGATACTGGCTGCCGGTGATACATATGGAATTTGTTCCAGGGCAGATGGAAAAAAGGATAAAATTCAAGTGGAATTTGTCAGCGCCAATCCTACCGGCCCGCTTCATGTCGGACATGGCCGCGGCGCGGCAGTCGGCAGTGCGCTGGTTAATCTGCTAAAAGCCGCCGGTCACGAGGTGGAAGCGGAATTTTACATCAACGACGCCGGCAATCAGATCGATAATCTGGCAGCATCCGTTAACGCCAGATACCTTGAGCTATTAGGCCGGAAAGTTGAATTTCCGGCCGACGGATATCATGGCCGGGATATTATTGATACCGCCCGGCGTATTATAGAACATCACGGGGACAAGTACCTTCAAATCAATGAAACCGAGCGGCTGGCAACTTTTAAGGAATTGGCTCTGGCGGAGAAACTTGCGGCGCTGAAAGAGGATCTGGAAGCTTTTGGGGTACTATTTGACGTTTGGTTCAGCGAACGCAGCCTTCATCGTAGCGGCGCACTGGCGCAAACGGTTGAGGCACTCCGAAAGTCCGGCCATATTTACGAGAAAGACGGAGCTTTATGGCTTAGATCCACTGCCTACGGTGACGACAAAGACCGGGTGGTTATTCGGGAAAATGGCGTACCTACCTATTTAGCCCCGGATATCGCTTATCACCGGAATAAGTTTGACCGGGGCTTTGACCGGGTTATCAATATCCTAGGGGCCGACCATCACGGCTATATTTGCCGGTTAAAAGCGGCGGTCGCCGCCGTGGGTTATGACCCTGATCACCTGGAAGTAATGATATTGCAAATGGTTAGTCTGTTTCAGAACGGTGAACTGGTAAAAATGTCCAAACGTACCGGACAGGGTGTCACTTTAAGTGAACTAATTGAAGAAGTAGGCCGGGATGCCGCCCGTTTCTTTTTCATTATGCGTTCCACCGACAGTCAATTGGATTTTGATCTGGATCTTGCCAAATCCCGCTCTAATGAAAATCCCGTCTATTACATCCAGTATGCTCATGCCCGGATTACCAGCATTTTCCGGCAAGCGGCAGAAGCCGGAATAGCTTTGAACGATTGGCGGACAGCCCGGCTTGATCTTTTGACTGAGCCGGCCGAAACGGATTTAATCAAAAAGATGGGACAATTGCCGGCGGAAATCATTTCTGCGGCCAAAGAAAGAGCTCCCCACCGTATAGCCCGTTATGCCCACGATTTGGCGGGACTATTTCATACTTTTTACAATCAATGCCGGATTATCGGGGTGGATACCGAACTTCAAGCCGCGCGCCTGGCTCTCGTCGCCGCAGTTCGTATCGTCATCCGTCAGACTTTGGGTATCTTAGGAATTCAGGCGCCGGATAAAATGTAGCCGGCTGTAAAAATCTTTTGTTTTGGTATGTTGCCGCTGCCGGGTATATAAAAGAGGAATTTGCCTTTGCGCATAGAATAGTAATACGGATTTTCTCATCGAATTCGAATTAAAAAGACACGAAGCTTCTTTAAATAACTGAATTATATAGGGCCAGCCTAAGCCCCCGCCGGTAAATTAATGCTCGGCGCGAGCTAAGGTTACTTTTTTGCGCGGAGGTTAGAAGTAATGGCAAATAATTCTTATCATGACAAAAACAAAGACAAGGACCAGAATGATGAAGTTAATTTAGCTTATCAGCTTTTAAAAGAAGCAGGACATTCCATGTATTTCCGTGATCTGATCACCAAGGTACTCAGTATTAAAGGCGGCTTGGTACGGTCACAGGCGCAGGCTATGGCTGAAGTTCATACGCAAATCAACATGGACAGCCGGTTTGTTCATGCCGGTAAAGGCATGTGGGGGCTGGCTGAATGGTCGCCGCAGCGGGCGGCTTCCCGGGAGCCGGAAGAGGCCGGTGCAGCCATCCCGGATAATGCCAGTGCTCTCAGGCGGGAAAAACTATTGGCGGCCATCCAGCAGGAATATGAAATGCCGGCGGAGGCAGCGGCATCCTATGAGACTGAGGCTTCAGAACTAAATGAAGAAGAGGACCTGGAAGACGAGGAGGAAAACGATTAGACTCCAATGCCTTGACATCTTATAACATAAAAGTATAAAATAGTTGGCATAATTGGGTTAGCTCTGTTCGTATATCTGTAGGGGGATTATGATGGCAAAGTATATTTTTGTAACAGGCGGGGTAGTATCTTCTTTAGGCAAAGGCATAACAGCGGCGTCTTTAGGGCGCCTTTTAAAAAGCCGCGGCTTAAAAATTACCATTCAAAAATTTGATCCGTATATTAACTTTGATCCCGGAACGATGAGCCCCTATCAGCATGGCGAGGTATTCGTCACTGAGGACGGCGGTGAGACAGACCTGGATCTTGGGCACTACGAACGGTTTATTGATATCAATTTAAGCAAAAGTTCCAATGTTACTGCCGGCAAGGTGTACTGGTCGGTCATCAATAAGGAACGTAAAGGCGATTATCTGGGCAGCACCGTTCAGGTCATTCCCCATATCACCAATGAAATCAAAGAACGTATCTACTGGATTGGTAAAGAAGACAACGCTGATGTCGTAATCACGGAAATCGGCGGCACAGTGGGCGATATTGAGAGCCTGCCGTTTTTGGAAGCTATTCGCCAAGTCAAGAAGGAAGTCGGCCGGAACGGTGTTCTGTATATCCATGTTACCCTGGTGCCTTATATCTCAGCTGCCGGCGAACTAAAAACCAAGCCGACCCAGCACAGTGTAAAAGAACTTAGAAGCATTGGTATTCACCCGGATATTATCGTTTGCCGGACTGAGCACGAAATATCGCCGGAAATGAGGGAAAAACTGGCGCTTTTCTGTGATATTGATGTTAACGATGTCATCCAAAATAAAAATGCAGCCAGTATTTATCAAGTACCGCTGATCCTTGAGGCGGAAGGCCTGGACCGGATTGTCATGCAGAAGCTGAATTTGCCTGACCAGGGAGCGGACATGAATGATTGGCGGCAGATGGTTGATAAAATATTAAATCCGGTCGATACCGTCCGGATTGCTCTTGTTGGGAAATATGTCACTTTGCATGATGCGTACCTGAGCGTATCCGAATCATTGCATCACGCCGGAGTTGCCAGTAATATAGCAGTGGATATCAAGTGGATTAACGCCGGGGATATGGAAGAGGAAAATATCGATATAGCGACTTATCTTGGCGATGTAGACGGTATTTTAGTGCCGGGCGGCTTTGGCGACAGAGGTGTGGAAGGCAAGATGAAGGCCATTCGTTATGCGCGGGAGAACCGAGTCCCCTACTTCGGCTTATGCCTCGGCATGCAAACGGCAGTCATTGAGTTTGCCCGCAACGTGTGCGGCCTTACTGCCGCCAATAGCACCGAATTTAATCCGGACACCCCGCATCCGGTTATTGATCTCATGCCGGAGCAAGCTGCCATTGAAGAAAAAGGCGGTACTATGAGGCTGGGCGTCTATCCCTGCAAGGTCCTGGGAAATACTCTTACTTATAAGGCCTATCAGGATGAAATTATCTATGAAAGGCACCGTCACCGGTTTGAGTTTAACAATGCCTACCGGGAACAGTTGACTGCCAGGGGTATGGTTGTCGGCGGGACTCTCCCCAACGGGCGGCTGATAGAAATCATTGAACTCAAGGATCATCCGTGGTTTGTCGGGACACAATTCCATCCGGAATTTAAATCGCGACTGACCAAGCCTCACCCCCTATTCAGAGATTTTGTCAAAGCGGCATTGGAACTTAAGTGCAGCAAAAGATAAAAAAAGAGCTGTTGGTTTCCCAACAGTTTCTTTTTTAATAATTTTTAATGATTTTTAATAATCAACAATCAATCAACAATCAACAATCAACAATCAATGAGACTGCTTAGCGCACTCTCAACTAGGAGGAAAAACATGTATAAAAAGTCGGTGGTGTTGTTCCTCGCATTCATCGTAGTTATCTCCATGGTGATTGCCATTTTCACCGGTCCCGGCTTAACAAAGAAAAATTTTGCCGGCAAGGATAAAATTGCTGTTATCTACGTTGACGGCGTGATCATTGGCGGCCGGGGACAGGGGGGACTGTTCGGCGAAACCGGCGGAACAGACGCAATAATTAAACAGATTCACGCCGCCAGGGATGATCAGTCGGTAAAGGCAGTCATTCTCCGGATCAACAGTCCGGGTGGCAGTGCGCCCGCTTCTCAGGAAGTAGGCGACGAAGTAAAGAAGCTGAAGGCAACCGGTAAGCCGGTTGTGACTTCCATGGGGGATATGGCGGCTTCCGGCGGATACTGGATCGCAGCCTGCAGTGACAGGATTTACGCTAACGCGGCCACTCTGACCGGCAGTATTGGCGTGTATATGCCCTATACCAACTGGGAAGAGCTTTATAAAAAAATTGGCATTAAACAGGAAAAAATAAAAAGTGGTCCGCATAAAGATATTTTATCGCCGGAACGTTCCATGACCCCCGAAGAACGGGACTTAATTCAGGCCATGGTTGATGATATGTATAACCAGTTTGTCGAAGTTGTGGCCCAGGGGCGGCGCATGGACCCGGAAAAGGTGCGGCAATTGGCGGACGGCCGGTTATATACCGGTCGCCAGGCCAAGGAAGCGGGATTGGTTGATGAACTTGGCAATATGTATGATGCCATTGAAGGGACGGCCCAATTAGCCGGCATCCCTGGAAAACCCGAAATCGTAGAGTATGGTAAAACCAGCCTTCTGGCAGTACTCCTTGGCGCCGAAGAACGGTTGGATTTGGGCAAGGTGCTGTTAAAACAGCTTGGCGAACCACCGCTCTTGGTTGCGCCAATGGCTATGCCCCAGTCCTGGCAGTAGGGAGGATGGCATGAAAAGTTACGGAAGTTTTCTGGAAACTGTATATGATGTACTGTTTGAACCCCGCCAGGCCATGCAGGCTATTGCCGAACAGCGTTTGACCGGGCAGGCATTGGCAATGTTTGCTATTAGCATGCTGGTTCCGGTTTGGACGGTATATACCGGCGTAACAGGTATGGCGGACTCACCGGCTACCGTGGCCATGTTCGGTGTCCATTTGTTTGCCAGTCTTGTGTTCTGGGTATTGAGCGCCGCTGTACTTAGCTTTATTGCTGAACTGTACGGCGGACAGGGTACCGTACTGGGCCTTTTCGCTGCCTTGGGATTTTCCCACCTGCCCCGCATTGCCATCATACCCGCGTGGGTATTCGTGGCAATTATGCCGCCAGTGACACGACCGGTATTAATGGGGATCATCGGGCTGGCAGTGGTGACGTGGACGCTGGCGCTGAATGTCGCCGCCCTGCGGGGAGCTTATGGGTTGTCCGGAGCCAAAGCGGTGCTGGTGTTACTCACGCCGATACTGGCGGTGGCTATCCTTATCACTGTCTGCGTCATGTTCGCCGGGGCGGCGATTGTTTACTGGCCGTTTAAAGCTTAAAAACCACTTTGACTCACTTTGACTCACTCGGCATGAATAAAAAGCGGAAGTTTCAGCACTTTTTGTGCAAAACTTCCGCTTTTTTATTATAATAAGAACCACTAGATAAATTATCTATTTTTGGAAAAAAATTAAAGGATTTAGCTAAGTTGATAAAGAATAAGAAAATATATTTATAAAATAAGAAAATAATACATAAAATCACATAAAATTTACTTTTATTACAATATCCGCAGAAATATTACAAAATTTATAAATGGAAGACAGATGATGCATGAGAAAATTTAACCGGACGACTAAATTAAACATTAAGGTTATAGGCATTTTAGCGGTATTTATGTTTATTTTTATAGTATACAGCCAATGGATAGCTTTTCAGGAAAAAAAGACGGAGTTTGCCCGTCAGCTGGCGACCATTACCGAGTTCCTGGTGAATGAAATGCCGGCCAGTTCGTTTGCGGAAATTACCGTACGGCGCGGCGCCGGGGGAAAACCGATTGAAGAGCAGGTCATGGCTGTCAATCGGGAGATTCAGCCTATTTTAGCCAAGGTATTAATACCGGTAAGTAACGTAAAGTACGGTATCTATTCCACGCATCACCAAAGACTGGTCGCTGTCGGTCCTAAACTTGAACACATGTTGCTGGTAACTGTGGATCAAAGGCTGGCTGCGGAACTGACAAACGTAAACACGCCGCGGCTGGGGCAGGTGGATAATTCCCTGGTATGGTATGGCGCGCCAATCCTGTATCATATAAGGCCTATCAGCAACAATGCCCAAATCATCGGCTATGCTGTTGCCTGTGTCAATTTGAACATTATCCAGGGTGAATTATGGCAGATCGCAATGATAAATCTTTTGGCCGGATTTCTGGGGCTAATCATTGTAATTATGCTTTTTCAGGATATGTTCTTCAAACTTAAACAAGATTTAAACCTATTTGCCCAGGCCATTCTAAAGGGCGGCACCAAAAATTTTGTCAGTACAATAAGCGAATTAACCCCCGTATTACAATATATAAGTGATCAAACAGAAAAAATGGCCCGTCTGGACAGGCTGAATATTATTGGTGAAATGGCTGCCAGTATCGGCCATGAAGTCCGGAATCCCCTAACGACGGTAAGAGGTTTTTTGCAGCATATGGGTAATAAAAAAGCTTTAGACAGCTACAAAGAACAATTTGAACTGATGATCAGTGAGCTTGACCGCGCCAATAGCATAATTACCGACTTTCTGTCCTTAGCCAAAAACAAGGCTATGGATTTTAAGGACCTTGACCTAAATAAAATAATTGCCGAGGTTACCCCCATGCTGCAGGCCGACGCCCTGCAGCACAATTGTCAGCTAGAACTTGATTTAAGCGTTGTTTCCACCGTGTGCGTTGACGAAAACAGTATGCGCCAACTCATTCTGAACCTGGTACGGAATGGGATCGAAGCCATGCCCCAGGGCGGAACGGTAAAAATTGCCACCGTCAATTGCGGGGACAAATTGATGTTGGCCATAACCGACCAGGGAATAGGTATTCCGCCTGAATTTATGGACAAGCTGGGAACCCCGTTTTTTACCACCAAAGATAATGGCGTAGGCCTGGGGCTGGCAGTTTGCTATCGCATCGTTCAACGCCACGGGGCGACAATTTCGGCAGTCAGCCAACCGGGGAAAGGAACCAATTTTACCATTGAGTTCAACTGTAATGAAAAACCGGCATAGGGCAAGAGGAAAGGAAAAGGAAAAGGAGGTGATTCGCCATGACCGAAAAAGCGCTGTCCATTTTTTTTCTTCTTTTCAGTTGTACTTATCTGTTTTTGGCCAGGGAACTGGCATTCGGCACGGCGGCAGCGCCGAAAACCGGTTTTTTGCCAACGCTGGCCGGGATTACGGCCGTTATATTAGGAATGGTAATTACCATCAGGCAATTGCTGCAAAAGCAACTTGCAGCAATTGTAATCAACTGGCGAAAGCTTAGTTTCGTTATCATTGGTTTGCTATGCTATCTAATTCTTCTAAAAATAACCGGTTATATTGCTGCCACCTTATTTTTCATGTTCTATTTGTTCAAAGTGGCCGATACCCCGGGCTGGATCCTGCCCGGCGCTCTTGCCGCCGTGATTGCCGTTGGTTTTTACTATGTATTTACAGGGCTTTTAGACATTCAACTGCCGTAGCCGGAAAGGAACGGGATGATATTGGAAGTCTGGACCACGTTATTGCATGGGTTCTATGTCAGTATTTCGCCGGAAAACCTGCTGGCTTGTACGGTGGGGGTCCTGCTGGGGACGCTGGCAGGGGTATTGCCGGGGATTGGGCCGGTGGGAGCCATTGCCTTGCTTTTGCCCCTCAGTTTTAGTATAAATGTTACTTCTTCCCTCATCATGTTCGCGGGAATATTTTACGGCGCAATGTATGGCGGGTCCACTACGTCAATACTCTTAAACCTGCCCGGGGAAGCGGCGTCGGTAGTCACTTGTATTGACGGCAACGCCATGGCCAAGCAGGGACGGGCGGGAGCGGCGCTGGCGGTTGCCGCCATCGGTTCCTTCATTGCCGGGACACTGGGGGTGGTAGGCCTGACGCTGTTTGCGCCGCTGCTGGCCAATGCGGCGCTGGTGTTTGGCCCGGCGGAGTATTTCGCCATTGCCGTATTGGGCTTGATAATCCTTACCCGGCTGACAGGCAGATCCATGTTAAAATCGGCGTTAATGGCTGTCATCGGCATCATCCTGGGGACGGTTGGCCTGGATAACCTGACAGGCGTCAGCCGCTTTAGCTACGTCTTTGATGAACTGCAGCGGGGTATGGAGTTCGCCATTGTCGCCATGGGGCTCTTTGGCGTAAGTGAAGTGCTGGATACTATGATCCGGCCGCCGGATAAAATCAGTTGGCAGCCGGTGCGGTTCCGGGAACTGTATCCCAGCTGGGAGGAATGGCGGCGTTCCCTGGCGCCTATCTTCCGGGGCGGGACCACCGGCTTTTTGGTGGGTTTGCTGCCGGGACCGGCAGCGACAATTTCCACTTTTGTGTCCTATGCCCTGGAAAAAAAACTAAGCAAACATCCGGAACAATTCGGCAAAGGGGCCATTGAAGGGGTTGCCGGGCCGGAGGCGGCCAATAATGCCGCCGCTTCGGCGACAATGATTCCGTTATTGTCGCTGGGTTTGCCTTTTTCCGGGGCCTCCGCCATTTTGCTAAGCGGTTTTATGATTCATGGCGTAACGCCCGGTCCGACTATGGTAACGGAGCGGCCTGACCTTTTCTGGGGTCTTATTGCCAGTATGTACCTCGGCAATGTACTGCTGCTTATTATCAATTTACCCATGGTCGGCATGTTTGCCTATATCCTCAAGACACCGGCAAATATTCTGATGCCGCTGGTGCTGATAATCACCATGGCCGGCGCTTATTCCCTCAACAATAGCGTTTTTGATTTGTGGCTGCTCGCTATCTTTGGCCTACTAGGATTTTTTATGCGCAAGACAGGCTTTGAGCCGGCGCCGCTGGCCGTTGGTCTTATGCTGGGCCCGGCGCTGGAGAGAGGCCTGGTGCAAGGACTGCTTATCGGCAACGGCGATATATGGACCTCATTTGCGCGGCCTATTTCCGGTACCCTGCTGGCGATAGCATTTATACTGATTCTTTTTAATGTGGTAAGGTGGGTTGGAAAAATAAGGTATGGCGGCAGGGCCGGCACAACCCATTTGGATAATAAACAATAAAAAGGGGAGGTAAGGTAATATGGGGTTTAAGAAGGTTGTTATTCTGGCACTTGCAGGTTTGCTAGCCATCGCAGCAATGATTGGCGGCTGCAGCTTTATGAAGGACACGCCGGTAATCACTGAAAAAAAATATCCTGACGGACCGATTACGATAATCGTCCCCACCGGTCCCGGCGGGAGCCCGGATCTGATGGCGCGGGCCATGGAAAAGGCGGCGATGAAGTACCTGGGCTATCCGCTGGTGGTCAAAAATATACCCGGCGGGGCGGCCACCATTGGCTGGAACGAACTTGCCGGGTCCAAGCCGGACGGCTATACCATCGGTGTTACAACAACCGGCATAATTTTGCAGCCGCTTTATGGCCCGACAAGATATCATTATCCTACAGCTTTAGAGCCCCTTGCCGAGGTGGGAACATTGCCCATTGTGCTGGCGGTTCGCTCAGATCAGCCTTGGGAAAGTATTGATGATGTGGTGAAGTATGCTCAAGAACATCCTGGTGAAATAAAATATGCGCATCCTGGATTGGGGGCGCCGACCCATATTGTGGCGGAAATGTTTGCCAAAGCGGCCGGCATTGATATAAAGCAGGTGCCCTTTGTTACAGCGACGGACGCAGTTGGCGCCTTTCTCGGCGGGCACGTTCAATTATTATTTATGAGTACGCCTGAATTGAAGGAACAAATAAGAAGCGGCAGGGTGAGAGTGCTGGCAGTGGCAGCGGAACAGCGGCTAACCGATGATCCCGAGTTGCAAAAGGTGCCAACCTTCAAGGAGCAAGGGCTGGACGTTGTCTTTAATCTTTGGCACGGAATCGGCGCGCCGAAAATGATGCCGAAAGATGTGCAGGACAGACTGGCCGAAGGACTTAGGAACATTGTGAATGAACCAGAATTTAAGGAGAATATGAGCAAAATAGGCCTGACGGTTAAATATCTGGGGCCGCAAGAGTGTAGCGAAAGATGGATGGCCGACAATGCGCGGCTTACGAAGTTTGTAAAGGAATCCGGGATTGCCGAGCGGATAGCGGCGCAGAAAAACTGACATAATCCAAGGCGATATTCAGGAGTCAAAAGCCACAAGGCAGAATAAGAGAAGGGTCATCTCGAAGTATTCTGACTTCTGACTCCTGACTTCTGAATACCTGAATAATAAGGAATACTAAATCAGTTACACTAAAATTTTGAACGGGGGAGTTACAGTATGGAAGATAAGGCAATAAATGTTCCTGAGGAATACCCTGGCAAACCGATTACGGTAATTGTTCCCGTTACTGCCGGCGGCAGTCCGGATCTGGCGGTACGGATAATGGCAAAGGCGGCAGCCAAATACCTGGGTCAGCCGCTGTTTGTTACCAATGTACCCGGCGGCGGGGCCACCACCGGCTGGAATGAGCTTGCCGGGTCCAAGCCGGACGGCTATACCCTTGGCGCCATAGCTACCGGCATAATTTTGCAAACCCTTTACGGTCCGGTAAAATATCATTATCCAACAGCGCTGGCGCCCCTTGCCCATATAGGATCTCTGCCGGTAGTGGCCGCAGTGCTGGCGGACCAGCCTTGGCAAAATATAGATGACTTGGTTAAGTTTGCGCAAGAGCACCCCGGTGCATTAAAATTCGGTCACATGGGCTTAGGTTCGCCGGTGCATGCTGTGGGCGAGATGTTTGCCAAGCAGGCCGGCATTGATATTGTCCAGGTACCGTTTGACGGGGGGGTTGAAGTGGTTACATCGCTTGCAGAAGGGCATACCCAACTTGCATTTATAGATTATTCGCAAGTAAAAGACTATGTAAAAAACAGTAAGGTAAGAGTGTTGGCGCTTGCGGCGGAACAACGTCTGACTGTTCCCCTATTTAAGGATGTGCCAACCTTTAAAGAGCAAGGGCTGGACATTGTAATGGACCTGTGGCTGGGAGTCGGAGCGCCCAAGGGATTGCCGGAAGTTGTAAAAGACAAACTGGCTGCCGGACTGGAGGCAATTATCCATGATGCCGATGTTGTGAAAAATATGGCTGATTGGGGGATAATGCTGGAATACCTGGGACCGCAGGAGTTCACCGCAAAATGGCTGGCTGATAATGCCCGGCTTGCAAAAGCCGTCAAAGAGACCGGTATTGCCGAACGCATAGTGATGCAAAAAAATGCAGCCGCAGGGATTCTGGTTGGTGGGGACAGGTAAATTATTGGCTTGCATAGAGAGTGAACTCGTTTCAGCATAGCTGAAACATCGGGGATTCAGGAGTCTACTCCACCTGAATTAATGCCGCCTGTAGAGGCGGGAGTCTTGACTCATTAACAAGATAAAAAAGGAGGAGCGTAAGATAATATGGCTTTTAAGAAGAGTGGTGCTATTTTACTAGTTGTTTGCTTGCTGTCGATGGCCATAATGATTGGTGGCTGTAACTTCATAAAAAGTGTGCCGGTAGCAACTGAAAAAAAATATCCTGACGGACCGATTACCGTAATTGTTCCTACTCCAGCCGGTGGCAGTGTAGATATCATGGCGCGGGCGATGGAGAAGGTAGCGATAAAACATTTGGGGCAGCCGATTATTGTTAAAAATTTACCCGGCGCAGGTGCTACGCTCGGTTGGAATGAACTTGCCGGATCTAAGCCGGATGGTTATACCATTGGTGTTGTAACTACAGGTATAATATTACAACCGCTTTGCAGTCCGACGCGGTACCATTATCCGACAGCGTTGGAACCGCTTGGTCAGGTGGTATCTTTACCGATAGTAGCAGTAGTCCGAGCCGATCAGCCTTGGCAAAGTATTGATGACTTAAATCGGTACGCTAAAGAACATCCGGGTGAAATAAAATTCGGTCATGTAGGTTTGGGTGCGGTGCGGCATATTGTAGGTGAGATGTTTGCCAAGGAGGCTGGCATCAATATCGGACAGGTTCCCTTTTCCGGAGAAGTAGAAGAACTTGCCGCCCTGCTGGGGGGACATGTACAAATTATATTTGTGAATACATCTATAATAAAAGACCATGTTAAAAGTGGTAAGGTAAGAGTATTAGCAGTTGCATCGGAACAACGGCTGAATGATCCTGTGTTCAAGGATGTGCCGACATTTAAGGAGCGAGGAATGGATGTGGTATTGAGTCTTTGGCATGGAATCGCCGCTCCCAAAATGATGCCGAAAGAAATACAAGCCAAGTTGGTAGAAGGACTCAGACAAGTGATAAATGATCCGGAATACAAGCAAAACATGGAGAATTTGGGAATGCCGGTTGACTATCTGGGGCCGCAAGAGTTTAGTGAAAGATGGATAGCCGATACTGTGCGGCTTACGAAAGTGGTAAAGGAATCCGGGCTTGCCGAACGGATAGCGGCGCAAAAAAACTGACATAATTAGGGGGCAACTATTTAGGAGTCAGAAGTCAGAATAAAAATTTATGGAACTATAAATTCAGGGAGCAAGGTTTTTTACAACCTTGCTCCCATTTAATTTTTGCTAAATGGAATAAGCCATTTCCTGTTTCTTAAAATTTATACCTAATTATAAAAGGATGAATGAGAAAAAGAGTCGAATTATAGTCAGAGTATTTGAAACAATCCGTAGTTAAGGGGGTAGTCAAAAACTCGGGATCTAGCGAATATTCCGAACAAAAGGGAGGAGGAAGGTATGGCCTGTAATAAAATCGCTGCTCTGCTGGCTGCTTGCATGTTGGCGATGGCAATAATGGGTGGCGGTTGCAGTTTCATGAAAGATAAGCCGATAATCACTGAAAAAAAATATCCTGACAGACCGATTACAATAATTGTTCCCATTACTGCCGGTAGCAGCCCGGATATCATGGCTCGGGCGATGGAACGGACAGCGATAAAACATTTGGGGCAGCCGCTTATTGTTAAGAATTTACCTGGTGGGGCGGCTACGCTCGGCTGGAATGAACTTGCCGGATCTAAGCCGGATGGTTATACCATTGGCGTTGTAGTTACTGGTATTATATTGCAACCACTTTATGGCCCGACTCGATACCACTATCCGACAGCATTGGAGCCGCTTGCCCAAATTGTATCTTTACCGATAGTAGCAGTAGTCCGCGCCGACCAGCCTTGGCAAAGTATAGACGACCTAAGCCGGTACGCTAAAGAGCATCCGGGTGAAATAAAATTCGGTCACGTAGGGTTGGGTTCGCCGCGGCATATTGTCGGCGAGATGTTTGCATGGGAGGCCGGTATTACTATTACCCAGGTTCCCTTTGCCGGAGAACCGGAAGAACTTACGGCTCTTTTAGAGGGGCAGGTTCAACTCATATTTGTCCATACCGCCGTAATAAAAGAGTATGTCAAAAATGGTAAAGTAAGAGTGTTGGCAGTTGCGACAGAACAACGGCTGACTGATCCTGTGCTTAAGGATGTGCCAACATTTAAAGAG
This sequence comes from Methylomusa anaerophila, assembly GCF_003966895.1. Lineage (NCBI taxonomy): Bacteria > Bacillati > Bacillota > Negativicutes > Selenomonadales > Sporomusaceae > Methylomusa > Methylomusa anaerophila. Next base: position 2,085,476 of record NZ_AP018449.1, read on the forward strand.
CAAGGGTTGAATGTGGTGTTTAGTCTTTGGCATGGAATTGCAGCACCCAAGGGCCTGCCCGAGTATAAAAAAGCCAGGCTGCTGGAAGAACTCAGAGAAATTGTAACCGACCCGGAATTTAAACAAAATATGGAAAGTTTTGGGATGCCTGTTGATTATCTGGGGCCGCACGAGTTTAGACGGAAATGGCTGATTGATAATGCGGAACTGGCCGATAACGAACGGCTCACGAAAATAATAAAAAAAGCAAGGATTCCCGAACTGATAGAGGAGCAAAAAAATAATAATCCAAAAGAATTTTTTTGAAACGCTCTTATAATTTTTACTTGTGCCCTACAGAACTTTGTACAAATAAATTTCCCAGGGAGACCACTCGTCGGTGATTTTGGTTAGGAACTCCAGATTGTTGGCGCGGTAGTTGATAATTTCGGCGGCGGAGAAAATATATTCTCCGCCCAAAGCTTTAAGTGCGCGGGTATCAAGCTCCAGGTTTTTCAATTTTAATTGGTAGCCTTTTCTTACTTGCAGGTAGTTCAGTTCGGCGGGAAAGACATAACAGGTAATGCCCCAGTGGTCAAAGTAGTTTTGCCAGAAGGGGTTCTTGTTTAGTTCTTTGGCAATAACTTGCCGGAATTGGTGTTTATATTCCAGCGGATAGATGTTAAGGCGACCGTCAAGAGTGTAAAAACCGTGATACTGGGGGATGGCCGGGTAGAGGCCGATACTTACTATCCGGTATTCTTGTTTCGGACGGCCGATGTAGGCATCAACTTGTTTAAACAGCTTGTCCGAAAAAAACTGTCCGTAAGTGATATTTTCATACAGCCAGGCATTGGCCATTACATTGGTCTCAATGCCTGCTTTTTCTTTAAGCCAGAGGTTGTATTCGATATTGTTGCCAAACAGGTAAGCCATCTGTAGGGCCAAAAGAAGGGTAAGCAGCGGTTTCCCTGCATAGCGGAGCTTCACAATGATTGCCAGGGCTACGGCGAGAACAACATTCCACAGCAATGGATGAAACCAGTGAAAGCGCTGGATCTGAAAAGCGTTTAATATATTGATTTTGGCAGTGAAGGCCATAAATATTTGCCAATAGCGAAATCCGTAGAACACAGAGATTGCCAAAATGATAATCAATAGGGCAGCCAAGCGGGCGGACAGTTTATCGCGGCGAATTATTCCCGCCGTTAGGCCAAGCGGCACGGCTGCTGCCAGGATGAACTGGTGAAGACTGACTGCATGATATTGGCCGTTGATAAAATTATCGGCGATTAGATCGCGGACTCCGGCCAAATCCTTGCTTTGTCCCAGGAGAATACGGTCAATTTCCACCCTGCTGGATAAAAATCCCGGCGCGATAAAAGTATTGTAGATAAGCCCTATTTCGGTAACGGTATAGCATGCCGCCAGCAGGACAATAGCGATTAAAAAATTTATTTTCAGCTGCCGGGTTTTCCCGTAATCGATCACGGCGATGAGTGTCAAAGCGGCAAGGATAAAAACTCCGGTCAGGGGCAGGGATGAATAAAGAGCATAAATTAGGATGATAAGAGAATTAAACACCATTTTCCTGTTATAATAGGCATTATAAAATGCGTAGGCCAGAAGCGGCTGCCCGGCGATGGACCAGCCATATACGGAGTAGAATGGAAGAATGGCAAAACATAATGCCGTTCCCCACACAATAGAACTTTTCCAAGGAGTGTCTGCGGGTACGATATAATTTTTTAGCAGCAGGTACATGCCCGCCAAAGCTGCTGTGTGGACGAGAATCAGGTTCAGCAAATAGGCGTGAAACGGATGAAACAGCATATACAGCCAGGTGATGACATTCAGCCCGCTGGGAAGGCAGCTGCGGGGAACACCATTCATTATCTGATCTATTGTGCCGTTGAGGGAAAATGCCTTGCCGCTGTGGGCCAGAGTGGTCCAACCGGTGAGCCAGTCCAAGTTGTCATTTATTGGAAAATGAGCATTTTGTCTTAATAGGAGAAACGGCAGGAGATATAAAATAAATAGCGAAGATGTAAGTAAGAAGGGAAAATTGATGCGCCATCTATGCAGCTTTTCAACAATTGGCATAATAAACATCCTCTTTTGGATTAATCCGGTACTAAGCCAATAGCCTTATTATAACACAATTGTTTGCCGGAACATGGTAATAAATTTAAGAAAATTTTTTATTTCTTTCCATCTTTTAGGAGGATATTTGCGATTTATTACGAATATGATTATATCAGGAAAAATTTTGGAGAAAGCAAGGTGCTAACGCGTATGGTTAGAGCCAAACCCACAATACTTGTGATTGACGACCAGCCCGGAATCCGGCGTTTGCTGACGGAAGTCCTCCAGGACGAAGGATACAATGTAGTTACTGCGGCCAACGGTTATGAAGGAGTTCAGTTAGCACGGGACATTAAGCCTGCTGTCATTTTGATGGATATGAAGATGCCCGGAATGGACGGGATTGAAGCTCTCCGGGAAATAAAACGGCAGGGTCAAGGCGAAAAAGTCATTATGATGACGGCTTACGGTGAATTGGATATGGTGAATGAGGCACGGGAGGCGGGGATGAGAGATTATATAACAAAGCCTTTTGACATCATGCAGTTATGTGAGAAGATTGGCCAGATTGTGAACAGTCCTGATTCCCGGCAATTAATGATTGGTTAAGAGAAATAACCCGCCAAGACAGTTCGACGGCGGGTTCTATTTTTCAATATAACATTCCGGCAGGAGTTTTTTGTAAGTTGACGAAGTATATAAAACTAGAGGGAGGGATTGAACTTGATTATCGACTCGGTTGCCACTTTGGCGCTTTTTTGTTTACGCTGTGGAAATATTCAATTGCATTACATCTCCCGATTTTCCTCGCAAGGCGCCGGGCATCGCTTGATTTGTAGTTGTGGTCAGGTTCAAGCAACTGTGGCCAGCGCCGGCCGTCGCCAATATATCCTAGATATTCCCTGTGGAATTTGCGAAACCAGTCACCTGATCTGCTTTGATAGTAAACTTTTTTGGCAATCAAAAGTGAGCAAAATATATTGCCATAAGGCTAATCTGGAACTGGGATTTGTCGGAAGCCGTGAGGTCATTGAAAGCACACTGGCAACTCATAGCCAGGCTGCTGCCAAACTGGTACACGATGTGGATGACCTTTTTGACGGCTGTGACTGTAATAGTGTGAAAAACTCCCAGATAATGCTGCAAGTACTGAATAAAATACATGATATTGCGGAACAGGGCGGGGTATGCTGCTGCTGCGGCAGTACCAACATAACTGCCACTCTTTTAGTTGACGCGATTGAGCTCAACTGCAATCATTGTGATGGCCGCCTGATCATTCCCGCCCGGAATGACAATGATTTAAGCCAGGCGGAAGCTTTGTTTTCCATTGAGCTTGTTCCGCAAAGAGCCCAGTTGCGGCGACAAGAATAACCGGAACAGTAACTGGAGGGAAAATTAATGAAATTCTTTTTAGATACCGCCAATGTAGCTGAGATTAGGGAAATGGTTTCGCTGGGGGTGGTTGACGGCGTTACCACCAATCCGTCACTTATTGCCAAAGAAAAAAAAGACATCAAGGCTGTTATTAAAGAAATAGCCGGTATTGTTAAGGGACCGATAAGTGCCGAGGTTATAAGTACGACATTTGCCGAAATGTTGCCGGAGGCGCGGGAACTGGCTAAAATCGCCGGTAACGTGGTCATTAAAGTCCCCATAACGGCTGATGGTTTAAAAACGGCCAGCGCTTTAAAGGCCGAAGGGATAAAAACCAATGTAACTCTTATCTTCTCTTCGAATCAGGCTTTACTGGCCGCCAGGGCAGGCGCCGCGTATGTGAGTCCTTTTGTCGGGCGCCTGGATGATATAAACCAGGACGGAATTCAATTAATACAAGAAATCGCCGATATATTTGCCATACAGGGAATAGAAACAGAAATCATTGCGGCCAGTATCCGGCATACTCTTCATGTAACGCAGTCGGCTCTTGTCGGGGCCCATATCGCTACTGTACCGGCCAAAGTTCTTACGGCTATGCTTAATCATCCTTTGACAGACGCGGGAATCAAGCGTTTTCTGGATGACTGGAAGAATGCGAATTCATAACATGCTTGTAGCATTCAAGTCAGCAAATGCCTCGAACTGCTTAGAAATTGCCAGATGCTAGGCACGACGAGGACCGGAACGGAGGCGTACTAAGTGGTACGTTGGAGTGAGGACCGCAGGAGTACGATTCTGATTTCGTTAGTAATATCAACGCAAGTTAACTTGTCGCAGATGACAGCAACGCAGATGGTGCGGCGACGCAGTATGGCGGTTTATAAGCAGTTCCTCACTTAAGGTGAAAATTGTAGCTTCTTTGCTGGTATATCTATATCCTGGAAGGGGATGTTGCGTAATGGAACGCGAGTTAGCGCTGGAATTTGTGCGGGTGACGGAAGCGGCGGCGGTTGCTTCCGCCCGGTGGATGGGGCTGGGAGATAAAATAGCCGCCGATCAGGCCGCCGTTGACGGCATGCGGTCTGCTTTTGACACAGTCAGCATCAGCGGTCTGGTGGTAATCGGCGAAGGGGAGATGGACGAGGCTCCCATGCTGTTTATCGGTGAGAAGGTTGGTCATGGCGGCAGGGAAGTGGACATTGCTGTCGACCCGCTGGAGGGCACTAACCTGGTTGCCAAAGGCTTGCCCGGCGCCATTGCCGTGCTGGCTATCGCGCCGCGAGGGTGCCTGTTGCATGCGCCGGACATGTATATGGATAAAATTGCCGTTGGTCCCAAAGCGAAAGGAAAAATTGACATTAACGCCCCGGTTAAGGAAAACCTGTACGCTGTAGCATCGGCGCTGGAACGCCAGATAGAGGACTTGACAGTCGTTATTCTTGACAGACCCCGTCATGCCGCCCTCGTCAAAGAAGTCCGTGAAACCGGGGCGAGGATTAAGTTGATTAGTGACGGTGACGTTTCCCCGGCTGTTAACGCCGCTATTGAAGGCACGGCTGTACACATGCTGCTGGGAATCGGCGGCGCACCGGAAGGAGTTCTTGCCGCCGCGGCAGTAAAATGCTTGGGTGGAGATATGCAAGCCAAACTGTGGCCGGAGAGCGACGCCGATCTGGAACGGGCCAGGGCGCTGGGTGTCAGGGATATCAACAAAGTGCTTACTCTTGATGATCTGGTCCGGGGGGACGAAGTCATTTTTGCCGCCACGGCCATAACCCAAGGCGATTTGCTGAATGGTGTCCGGTATTTCGGCGGCGGGGCGAGAACCCATTCCATTGTAATGCGCGGTACGACAGGCACGGTAAGGTTTGTGGACGCTATACACCGGTTTGACAAAAAACCGATGATTATTAAAAAGGCTTAAATAAAAATATAAATTTTATATCTTTATATAACCTTCGAAAGGCTCCTGCGATTTGGGAGCCTTTTTGCTTTTATTATTGCGGTTATTTCCGCGGGGCCGGTTTTATCATTGGAAAATTTATGCATACTCTGAGGGGCTGCCGCTTATGATATTAATAACAGAATTAATCTGCGAGACAAGCGAGGTGATATTTTTGAAACTGCCGAAGCTAAATGCCAAACAGTGGGCGTGTGTTGGCGGCGTAGTGCTAATGGCCGGAGCGGGGGCTTGGGGAATCGCACCTCTCCGGCAAAACTGGCTGGAATCGGGAACGGTAAAACAGCTGGAACCGGAAAGCAAGGCGGCGCCGCCCGTACCTGTCCCAGAGCCGGCAACTGCTCAGCCGGCAGGGTCTCAGGCTACAACTACGACCAAACATGTAGTGGCGGAAGGAGAAACGCTATCGGCCATAGCTGCCAGGTATAATATTGATCTTGACACATTGTTATCCGCCAACCCGGGTGTGAATGAGCTCATTCATGCCGGCGACGAATTGGTGATTTTGCCGCAAAAGGGAATCGTGTATGAGGTTGATTCCGGCGACTCGCTATGGTGGATAGCCAATACTTATGGCGTAGATGTGGAAACAATCATTAAAGCTAACAATAAAAAGGACGACTTAATTAATATAGGAGAAAAATTATTTATTCCCGGCGCGCGCTATGCGCGGGCGGCCACTACCGCTTCCCGGGCCGGTGTCAGCCGGTTTGTATGGCCGACAAACGGTGAGCTTTCATCCCCTTTTGGTTGGCGATGGGGCCGCCTGCATGAAGGCGTCGACATTGCCAATGATGTAGGTACGCACGTTATGGCGGCCAGGTCCGGCCGGGTAGTATGGACCGGCTGGCGTGGCGGCTATGGCTATACCGTGATGATAGACCATGGGAGCGGGTTTATGACATTATACGGTCACCTTGATGATTTTTTTGTCCAGCGGGGGCAGTTTGTTCGTACCGGCCAGCGTATCGCTTCCATGGGAAATACAGGCAATTCAACAGGACCCCACCTTCATTTTGAAGTAATTCAAGACGGGCAGGCAATTGATCCGATGGCGGTCTTGCCTTAACAACGCTGAATAGCAAAAGAAGACTTGGCTTGCGCTAAGTCTTCTTTTGCTTATATATGCAAGTGTTATATTAATTCTTGCGTTGAGTGCCTGTGTCAATTGACCAGTTGTTGTCGACAACCGGATTTATTGTTCCTTTTTCCTTCACATAGCGAATGAGTAGTTCGCGTACTTGCCCTTCATCGCCAAACGCTTTCTGAGAATCGAAGGTGACTTCCGGCATATGGCCTTTGTCAAAACCCATAGCAGCCATATAGCCGCCGCCTCCGTTGAACCGGTAGTCATTGAGGGCGAGGGAAAATACGTCATTCTCTTTTACCGGCGTGTCTTTGTAAGTAAGATTTTTGATTCTGCTGCCGATTGGCTGAGAGATGTCAATAGTATACTTAACCCCTTGAATCATGTCATAGTTGTAATCGGATATAGAGCCGTCCTGACCATTGGTGCCAACGGCAATATCGCCTGGTTTAAATTGCTTGTAATATCTGGCGGCATGTTCAAGATATTGTTTGAGTTGGGCACCGTTAATTTTGACGGCGTATAAAAAGTTTTCATAAAGGTACAAAGAGGAAATGTCCTGTAATTTAACAGGGCCAGCCTTGATTACGGCCTTGGGGTTAAACATGGCGGCAGCCGAAAGGTCGGCTTTGGTATAGTAACGCTGTACATCATTGACCAGATCAATCATAGCCGTATCTTGCACAGTCGCCTTATCAGAGTTAAAAGTCTCGGCAGCTTTGCCGATGGTGGAGTTAAGATACTGGAGTGTGGCATCATGGTACGGCCAGGCTATATTACTTAATTCCCTATCAGGAGCAACGCCAACAGTTGGTATGTTGCTTGTGGTTGCATTGGTAAACCAATACCGGTTGCCAAATTTAGTAAAAGTGAGATCGGCTTTGGCCAGATAGTTACCCCATCTGCCCGGAGAGACTATGGCTACGCCGTTAATGGCACTATGGCCGTAGAGCACTTGCTTATTGGCGTCTTTTATCACCGTGTTGTTATCCAGGACCTGATGCTTGTGGCCGCTGACAATCAAGCTGATTTCAGGGCAAGCTTGGGCAATGGCGGCTACCTGGTTTTCGCCGGGGATGGACTCCTGGCCTTCAATCTCCACTCCGGAATGGCTGACGACTACGATGGCATCAACTTTATCCTTGATTTTTTCCACGATAGCTTTTACTGTTTCTACTTGATCCCTGAACTCCAGTCCCGCATAGTTTTGTTCGTTTTCCCAATTGGGGATGGCTTTGGTGGTTACGCCGATAATGGCGATTTTAATTTTTACCTTCTTATTATCAACATTGGCTTCTACTTGTTTAATCGTGTAGGGCTTTACCGCCGGCCATATTTTTCCTGTTTTGATATCATAGGTATTGGCGGATAGTACGGGAAAATTAGCGCCGGCGATTGCCTTGGCCAGGTATTGAGTGCCGTAGTTAAACTCGTGATTGCCCAATGTTAGAGCATCGTAGCCCATGAAGTTATACATTTGAACCATAGGGTGAACTTTCCAGTTTGTTGATTTGGCGTAATATGTAGTTAACGGGGTGCCTTGCAGCATGTCGCCGGCGTCAACCAGGATGGTGTAAGGATTGGCTTGACGCTCTCTTTTTACCAGCGTGTAGATTTTGGCAAGCCCCACGTCATCTGTTTTCGGTATCAGGTAATTCCAGTCAATGATATGACCGTGGATGTCCGATGTCGCCAGTACGGAGATTTTGAGCAAAGACTGCGGTGGCAGGTCGGGTTGCGTTGCTGCCCGGGATATGGTGAATGAGCCCAAAATAAATACCGTCATTATGGCTGCGGTAATAGTACGGAAAATCCGCATCGATTTGTACAAAACGAATCCCTCCCGAAGAGAAAAATTTAGCAATACTAACAAGATTGTTTATTCGCCAAGCTGGGCGTCATTCCTGTTAACAATTTGAACTTTAGTAAAAATTAAACCGGTTATGGCAAAGCATACTCTTGTGTATATTTGTGTATAAGTGGAAATAATGTTACTAATCTGGAATTCAGAAGTCAGAATTCTGAATTCTGAATGTTTCTGAGATGACCGTTCTTTCATTCTGACTCCTGACTTCTGAACAAAGAGGTATTGAAAATGGCCTATGTCATTGGCTGCCTGATGGCCGCACTGAGCTTTCTCATCAACCGGGCCCTGCTTTTGTATATCGGCCCGGTGGTGGTAGTCGGTTTAAGCCCGATAATGGAGGAGACAGCGAAAACTCTTTTGGCATACTGGTTAAAAGCCGATATTTTAGTGACGCATATAACTTTTGGGATAATTGAAGCTGTATATGATTGGCATCATAGCAGGAAGAGCGGTTTAACAGCCGGTTTTATGAGCATATTAGGCCATAGTTTTTTTGGGGCCGTAACTACCGGCATTCTATTGCTGTCCGGTAACATATTTCTTGGGCTGGTGGCCGGCATGGCAGTTCATTTGGCTTGGAATGCGACGGTTATCCGGCTAATTTCCTCAAAATAGTTATATTTAAGAAGGAGCGAAGGAGCGAATTCTATGAAAATTTTCTATACATGCGAATATTGCGGCGAACCGATTGATACAATAGAAGTGGATGAAGCCGACGAAGTCAAGTTTGGCTTTGATTGCTTGACTGACCGGGAGCGCCAAGATATAATTAAAACTGACGCCAGCGGCAATGCCATGTATGTGCATTCACTCTGCGGCAAATGTATTACCGCTATTGGACTTACCGAGGAATAGCCTGTAATACCTGCCATTGGCGGCAAAAATTTTCTGCATCAATTCGATTAATTTCAGATTGAGCCAAATTAAGGTTGGAAAGACAATAAGTTAAGGGCTTTAGCGCCTAGGCTAAAGCCTTTTTTGCAAGTACGTCAGGCAGAATTTATAACTTTTCGGTTTGTTCGCCAATAGCTTGCGCCTCTTTGGGCAGTGCCGGAAACCGGAAAGTAATTTATTTTCATGATTTTTATGATTTTCATGGTTGTTAAAGACCCTTTGGGTCTTTTCTTAAGTGGGAGAGAAAACGATGTTGACTTTGTTTGCCACCCTGCGCAGCGATCAGCAGCTACGCTTGGCAGAAAAGGCTTACGCGGCAAAATGTAAACAAACTTTGATATACGGAGTCACCGGTTCACAAAAAAGCGCTTTAATAGCTTCCGCCTACCAGGCAGCACCCCGGCCGACCGTGATCGTGGCCACCCGCTCCGAGGGCACGGAGAAGCTAAAGTCGGATTTGATGGCGTTTCTTCCTGAAACGCCTGTTTATGATCTGCCGGCACTGGACATTGTAACTTTTACGGTGGCTGCCAAAAGTATGGAGCTGGCTGCACGGCGCATGGATGTCCTAAGCCGCATGGCACGGGGAGAGAAAGCCATCTTTATAGCTGTGGCTGAAGCGGCAGTGCAAAAAGTATTGCCTAAGCAGGAATTCCTGAATAACCGCATGTCTCTGTCCCGCGGCGAAATGGTGGCCAGGGAAGAACTGATAGCCACTTTGGTCCACTTTGGCTATGAGCGTGTTGACCAAGTGGATAGCCCCGGCCAGTTCTGCGTTCGGGGCGGCATCATTGATATTTTTGCCATTAACCGGAATTTGCCGGTAAGAATTGAATTCTTTGGCGATGAGGCCGACTCTTTGCGGGAGTTCGACCCTGTAACGCAGCGGTCGGTAACAGAGATTGACCTTCTTGATATTATGCCGGTCACTGAACCGGAAACCAGCGGCAAGCCGTCGGTCTTTCTATCCTACTTGCCGGCCGACGCCAGTGTTATTTTTGATGAGTCCTCCCGCATCCGGGAACAAATAAGCCAACTGGTAAAAGAGAATCCGGAACTCAAGCAGCAAGTGTTTGGCTGGAATGAACTAACGGCGGCGGCTCAGGCTGTGAATGTAATTTATTTGTCGCTGTTGCTGCAAAAGATACCTAACACCGAGCCGGAAGAGATCATCAGTATTACTGCTAAAGGTGTTGCCCCCTTCCATAAGCAGATTGAACTGCTGGTAACTGAATTGAAAGGTTGGCAGGAGAAAAAATATAGCACTGTAATTTTCATGACCACCCCCGATAAGGCCGTTTCTTTGCAGCGGAATCTGGTTCAGGAGGGAGTTAGCGCTATTTTGGCTCAGGATCCGCAAACCCCTCTCATTCCAGGTACGGTTATGGTATTTTCCGGCGCAGTGTCCGATGGATTTGAAATGCCAAATGCCAGGCTGGCGGTATTGACTGAACTGGATATATTCGGCCGGCAAAAAAAGAAACGGCGGCCCCGGCTGGGAAAAGATCAGCAGATATCCTACTTCCGGGACATCAACATCGGGGACTATGTGGTTCATGTGAACCACGGGATTGGTAAATATGTAGGGGTGAAAACCCTGGAAGTCGGCGGCGTGCACAAAGACTATCTCCACATTCGCTACGCGGGGGATGATAAGCTATATGTGCCGACAGACCAGGTCCACTTGCTGCAAAAGTATATCGGAGCGGAAGGAGATGTTCCGCGCTTAAGTAAAATGGGCGGCAGCGATTGGATTAAAGCGAAATCCAAGGCTAAAGCCGCAGTTGCCGACATGGCCAAGGAACTGGTTGCGCTGTATGCCGAGCGTAAGATTCAGCCAGGCTACCCATTTCTTCCCGATACTCCCTGGCAACAAGATTTTGAAGACGCATTCCCGTTTGAAGAAACTCCCGACCAGCTGGCAGCTATTGCCGAGGTCAAACGGGACATGGAAGAAGCCCGGCCTATGGACCGGCTTTTATGCGGTGATGTGGGCTTTGGCAAGACGGAAGTGGCCATTCGGGCTGCGTTCAAGGCTGTTATGAGCCGTAAACAGGTAGCTGTCCTGGTTCCTACCACTGTGTTGGCGCAGCAGCATTTCCAAACGTTTTGCGCCAGATTTTCCGGTTTTGGGCCGGTTGTGGATGTTATCAGCCGGTTTCGCAGCGCGCGGGAACAGAAGGCCACCCTGAAACGGCTGGCATTAGGTCAGGTGGATGTACTGATAGGTACTCACCGTATTCTGCAGGCGGATGTTGCTTTTAAGGATTTAGGACTTTTGATTGTGGATGAAGAACAACGGTTTGGTGTGGCCCAGAAAGAAAAACTTAAGAAGTGGAAAGCTAGTTTGGATGTTCTCACATTAAGCGCCACGCCTATTCCGCGAACTCTGCACATGTCCCTGGTTGGCGCCAGAGACATGAGCATTATCGAGACGCCGCCCGAGGATCGTTTTCCCGTGCAGAGCTATGTGGTTGAGTATAACGAAGAGATTATCAGGGAAGCCATTGTGCGGGAGATGAAACGTGGCGGTCAGGTATATTTTGTCTACAACCGGGTCCAGACTATTGACAAGGTCCGTGAACGGCTGGCCGAAATATTGCCTGATGCTGCTATTAAGACGGCACATGGCCAAATGGCGGAAGAAATATTAGAGCAGGTCATGCTCGATTTTTATGAAGGGCGGGATGAAGTACTGGTGTGTACCAGTATTATTGAGAACGGCCTGGATGTACCCAATGCCAATACAATCGTTGTTTACGACGCCGATCATTTTGGCCTGTCCCAGCTCTATCAGATGCGGGGGAGGGTAGGGCGCTCCCACCGTTTGGCTTACGCATATTTTACCTATCGGCGGGATAAAGTTATAAGTGAAGTAGCGGAGAAGCGTCTGCAGGCTATCAAGGAATTTGCCGAACTGGGATCGGGTTTTAAAATTGCCATGCGTGACCTTGAAATTCGCGGCGCCGGCAACCTTCTTGGCCGGGAACAGCATGGACATATTGTCACTGTTGGTTTTGAAATGTATTGCCGTCTATTGGATGAGGCCATACAGGAAATCAAAACCGGGCAAGTGGTTGAACCGCCGCCTGAGCCTGTACTTGAATTTAATATTGACGCTTATCTTTCCGGTGACTACATTAGTGATGCTATGAATAAAATTGAAATTTACCAGCGTATTGCCGCTATCAGGAGCGAGGAGCATGTACAGGAGCTTTTGGATGAATTGATTGATCGTTTCGGCGAACCACCGGCACCGGTAGTTAATTTACTGAATGTAGCCCGTATTAAAAATACGGCGCGTCATCTGGGTGTTCGTTCCATTATTGAACAAGCGGGGCGAGTTGAAATAGTCTTTGGCGATTTTCCCAATGTAGCTCCCGACGGAATCGTGAATGCCCGCAATCTATATCCCGGCAAAATCACTTTTGTTCCCGGTCCGCCGCAAGCTGTTCGTCTGGCAACCGCCCGTTTATCTTTACCCCTTTTTGAGGTATTGCTCAAAATATTGACAACCTTGGCCGGCATGGAAAACCGGGGTAAAGTAGGTGCGGCAAGCCGCGGGTGACGGACGTTAAAGAATTTAAAGAAGTTAAGAAGTTAAAGAATTAGAAAAATGAATAAAAAAATCCACCTGGATATATACTACTATCAAACCAAGGATAACAAGAAACAAGAAACAAGAGCAAGATAACAAGAAAACAAAAAAGAAAAACCAAGGGGAACCAAAAGCAAGACATGAAAGGGATTGCGGCCGCACTGGTTTCAAATTGGGATGTAGATTTTCCAATTGTAGCATTTTGATGAAAGGGGGATAATAGTGAAAGCAACGGGAATTGTACGTAGAATTGACGATCTTGGCCGAGTTGTAATACCAAAAGAAATCAGACGCACTCTTAGAATACGTGAAGGTGATCCGCTGGAAATATATGTTGACCGCGAAGGCGAGGTCATCTTGAAAAAGTATTCCCCTGTGGGGGAATTAGGCGATTTCGCCAAAGAGTATGCGGACTCTCTATATGAGGCCATCAATCATGTGATTTTAATCGCGGATCGCGATAATGTAGTAGCGGTTGCCGGGGCTTCTAAAAAAGAGTTTCTCAACAAACCGCTTGGCCCTGCCGTGGAAAAGGTTATGGAGGAGCGGAAAACCACGGTTATTAACAACCCTGGTGAGTACAAACACTGCCAAGGCTGCGCTGCTAACTGTGAGGATGAGGAAACCTGCAAATTCACGGCGGAGGTTATTTCGCCTATTATTGTAGAAGGTGATGCCATCGGCGCAGTTATCATCTGTTCCAAAGAACCGGGTGTGCAGATGGGGGACATGGAAGTCAAGCTGGCCGAGACGGCAGCGGGGTTCCTGGCTAAACAAATGTCGCAATAAACATAACCTAAATGGACCATTTTCCAGAGCATACAAGTAGCGAACGATAACAAACAACGTTAATGTTCGCTACTTTTACGTTGTGGAAACTATTCAAATGCTTGAATAGTTTCCAGGAGTCAGAAGTCAGAATTCAGAAGTCAGAATGAGAATCTACTAGGCGTTCAGGACAACTTGCAGCCTATTCTGAATTCTGACTCCTGAATTTTGAATGCTTGAATGCTGTTTTATTACCAGGCAGAATTTGATATAATAGACATTATCCGGTCATTCGGGGAATATACTGCCTAGTAGTCTGTCATTTATTATGGTTTTAGGGCTGACAGACTGACCACTAAGGCGGGGAAAGCAACAAAGGGGAGAGGACTGACTCGGTTGAGTAAAGATACGTTTCTAAAAGGTGCTTTCATCCTTACGGTGGCCGGTATTGTTGTTAAAATTATCGGTTCGGTAAACCGCATTCTATTATCGCGGTTATTAGGCGGTGAAGGCGTCGGTCTGTATCAAATGGCTTACCCCATATACCTGCTGGCTTTAAGTATATCTTCCGCCGGTATTCCGGTAGCCATTTCCATTATTGTTGCTGAAAAGCTGGCTCTCCATGATTATCGCGGTGCCAAGCGCGTGTTTCATATATCACTTGGCGTTCTTGCCGCTACCGGCCTCATTTTTACTTTTCTGTTATATTATGGCGCAGGCTGGCTGATTGAGCACCAATTCGTACGGGACGTCCGGGCCTATTATGCCATCGCCGCCTTGGCGCCGGCAATATTTTTTGTTACCGTTTTGTCCAGTTACCGGGGTTATTTCCAGGGATTGCAGATGATGACACCCACCGCTGTATCTCAGATTTTTGAGCAACTCTTCCGGGTTGTCACCATGATTGCCCTTGCCTATCTGCTGCTGCCCCGCGGACTTGAGTATGCGGCGGCGGGGGCCAGCTTTGGAGCCGGCCCGGGTGCGGCAGCCGGACTTATGGTGCTCTTATATTTCTATTGGCGGCATAACTCAGAGTTTCAACACCATATGAATATGCAGCCAAAGGTCAGGCAGGAATCCGGATTTAGGATTGTCGGCCGGATCATCAAGCTTGCTTTGCCGGTATCGCTGGCCAACATCATGCTCCCGGTTGTATCTAACATTGATCTGCTTATTGTTCCCCCGCGGCTGGAAGCCGCCGGCCACACCGTCGAGCAGGCAACGGAGTCATTTGGGTATTTAACAGGCATGGCTATTCCATTAGTAAATTTGGCTACCATTCTTACCTCATCCCTTGCCGCCAGTTTAGTGCCGGCGGTGTCGGGAGCCTATACCTTGGGAAATAAACAGAGCATATATCAGCGGACGGCGACCGCCATGCGCATAGCCAACCTGATTACCATTCCCAGTTTTGTAGGCATGTGGCTGTTGGCCACTCCTATTTCCCAAATGCTGTACGGCACCCCGAATGCGGGAATCTGCATTGCGATTCTGTCGGTCGGCATATTCCTTCTCGGCTTTCACCAAGTTACCACCGGGGTGCTGCAAGGACTGGGTCATACTACCATTCCTGTCGTCAATATGGCCATATCCGCCGTGGTAAAGATTATTATGAGCTGGCTGCTTACCGCTATGCCTGAACTGGGGATTCGGGGCGCCGCCTGGGCAACTGTCGCCGATTTCGGCGTCGCGGCCGTATTAAACATGTATTTTGTATACCGGTATGTAGGCTTTAGTATTAATCTGACCGATACGTTTAAGGCTGCTTTGGCTTCCGCCGTCATGGGCGGAACAGTGCTGATGGTTTATGACGCAATGATGACATATACCCTGCATAATTCAATCTCCACTCTTGGCGCGATTTTATCGGGGCTGACGGTGTTTGGGATTGTCATCCTGCTGGTGGGGGGGATCGAAGCCAGAGATATTGAGCAAATCCCGAAAGTCGGGAGCATTTTAGCCAAAACATTACGTACTTTGAAGTTACTAAGGAGATAAAGAACATGGTGCGAGGAGAAATTAACATCATAGGGCTGGGGCCGGGATCTTTCAACCATATTACGCTGGAAACATGGGATACTATAAAACAAGCCAAGTTCCTGCTGTTGCGTACGGCCATACATCCAAGCGTGGCCGGTCTAACTGAGCGTGGCCTTATCTTTGAAAGTTTTGACAGGTTATATGAGAAGTTCGATACATTTGATCATGTTTACCAGGCCATTGCCGACGCCGTCATAGAAAAGGCAAAGACGCGGGGGCAAGTGGTGTATGCCGTTCCCGGCAGTCCGCTTGTTGCTGAAAAAACGGTAGAGATGATTATTAGTCAAACACAGGGCTCGGATATTAAAGTGCATATCACACCCGGCATGAGTTTTCTGGAAGTACTGTATGCCAGACTCCGGCTTGACCCGATAAATGGGGTTACTATATTGGATGCCGCTGACTTACGGGATATTCCGCCTAACCTGAATACTGCCTTAGTTATTACCCAGGTATTCAGTCGTCAGGTTGCTTCCAATACCAAACTCCTCTTGATGGACCATTACGACGATGAGTTTCCGGTAACCTTTGTTCGCAATTTGGGAATGGCTGACGAGGAAATCACCACCATACCTTTATTTGAACTGGATCGTCAACCGGCAATTGATCACCTGACAAGCGTTTATATACCGCCAAAGCCGCAAAAGGCTAAGGGTTTTTCCCTTGATCCGGTGGTGGACGTCATGGCTCGCCTTCGCTCACCCGGGGGATGTGTATGGGACATTGAACAGACCCATGCCAGTCTTCGGCGTTATATTGTCGAAGAAGTCTACGAAGTTTTGGAGGCTATTGATCTGGCTGATGGGGACAAGCTGTGTGAAGAACTGGGAGACCTGCTGCTGCAAATTATATTTCATGCCCGTATTGCTGAAGAGTGTGGCATTTTTTCCATGCAGGATGTCATTGACCAGGTAACGGAAAAAATGGTACGGCGTCATCCTCACGTTTTTGGAAACATTACCGTTCGCGATGCCGCTGAGGTAATCGCAAATTGGGAACAGATCAAGAAACAGGAAAAAGCCGGCGAGCGAACGCATGTACTGGATGGTGTTCCCAAAGGGTTGCCAAGCTTGATGAGCGCTTACAAACTGCAGGCAAAAGCGGCCAAAGTCGGTTTCGACTGGGATGATATCGGACCTGTTTGGGATAAAGTTGCCGAAGAACTGGAGGAATTAAGGGCGGCAGCCTGCCAGGCGGGTATAATTGCCGGCAAACAGGATAACAATAATCAAAATGATAATAATTACAAAAATGTTGAAGCTGAGCTGGGCGATGTATTGTTTACTATCGTGAATTTGGCCCGCTTTATGGGGGTTGAACCTGAGACGGCGCTTAATGCCGCAAATAAAAAATTTATGCGGCGATTCGACTACATAGAGTCCAAAGTAAAAGAAAGTGGCAAAAATTGGGATACTTTTACATTAAACGAGCTTAATTGGTTATGGAATGAGGCTAAACATAGCCAAAAATGAGCAAAATATCAAGTATTTTTGCCAAAATTTTTCGATTGCGGCAGGAATAAAAAAATGCATAGCGAATAAAGCTATTCGTAATGATTTACGACATAAGGAGGCAACATTGTGAATAAAACTGACTTGGTCAAAGCCGTAGCCCAAAAGGCAGACACCACTCAAAAGGATGCTGAAAAAGCAATCAACGCTATTTTTGCTGCAATTGAAGAAGCCTTAGCTAAAGATGACAAAGTACAAATTATTGGCTTCGGAACCTTTGAAGTTAAGGTTAGAGAAGAACGTAAAGGGCGCAATCCACAAACCGGTCAAGAAATTACTATTCCTGCTTCCAAAAATCCTGTGTTCAAAGCCGGCAAAGGTTTGAAGGACGCAGTTAACGCATAGTCACCAAAAACAAGTAATGAAGAACCAGGTTATTAAACCTGGTTTTTATTTCCAGAATTACTGCCTCGCTTTTTTGGGACTGCAGCGAGGCGTAACATTTCTTTGTTTCCTGCTCAAAATGCTTCCTGTTTTTTTCAGTTCCACCTGCATTACTCATCTCGAGCACTGAGTGAGGAGAGAATTTACGTGATAGGAAAGATATTGATTGTTGATGATGAACTCAATATTCGCGAGCTTATAAAGTTTAATTTGGAAAAAGCCGGCTATAAAGTGCTGGAAGCAGGCGATGGACAAAGTGCCGTCAGCGCCACTAGATCCGAACGTCCTGATTTAATTGTACTTGATATTATGCTGCCGGGCATTGATGGATTAGAGGTATGCCGTATTGTTAAAAATTCCCGGGAAACTACTGCCATTCCGATTATTATGCTCACAGCCAAGAATGAGGAAATTGATAAAGTTATTGGCCTTGAACTGGGGGCCGACGATTATCTCACAAAACCCTTTAGCCCGCGCGAGCTTTTAGCGAGAATTAAAGCAGTTCTGCGCCGCAGTCAAAAGGAGAACATCAGCGGCGGTGAACTGGTTGTTGGAAGACTGAAACTTAATTTTAGCCGCTATGAAGCCTACCTTGGCTCCGAGAAGCTGGAACTGACACCGAAGGAATACGAGATGCTAAAGCTATTTGTCACTAATATTGGTAAAGTGTTTACACGCGAGCAATTGCTCGAAAAAGTTTGGGGATATGAATATTTCGGGGATACAAGGACGGTGGATGTACACGTCCGCCATCTCAGAGTCAAGTTGTGCCAGGATGCGGAAATTGCCGATGCTATTGAGACGGTTCGCGGTGTAGGTTACCGTTTTCGCGATATCTGAGAGAGGTATTGTAGTTACTGTAGTTACTGTAGTCATCCTATCAGCAGCGTTGCGGCCGGTGAAGGCGGATATCCGACACCGGCTTTGTTTGATTATTCTTGTGCTTTTTATGATTGTACAAGATGCCGCTAAAAGAATTTACCGGCGAAAGCAAGCTGTCAAGTTTGAAAAAATCCTCTAAGCGGAATCTTTAAAATTTAACATGATATTAACACAAGATAGGATATTTTATGATATAGTGCTAAGAGAGACATTAGGGGAGGAACAGTATGAACTATAAAATTCAGGTTAGTAAGCTGAAATTATATTACGGGGACGTGCTTGCTTTAAAGAAAGTCTCCATTGACATAGCCGAAAATAGCGTATTGGCGCTTATTGGCCCATCCGGTTGCGGTAAGTCCACTTTTTTGAAGACTCTTAACCGGATGAACGATTTAATTGAAGGTGTTAAAATCGAAGGCGAAATTCTATTGGATGGAGAAAACATTTACCACCCCAAAGTTGATATTGTAATGCTCCGAAAACGGGTGGGGATGGTATTCCAACGCCCTAATCCTTTCCCTATGTCTATCTATGATAATATTGCTTTTGGCCCGAGAATTCACGGTTTGAATGACAGAGCCAGACTGGATCAAATCGTGGAGAAAAGTTTGACTGACGCGGTTCTATGGGAGGAAGTAAAAGACCGGCTGCATTCCTCAGCCATGGGCCTGTCGGGCGGACAGCAGCAACGTTTGTGTATTGCCCGTTTGCTGGCCGTAGAACCTGAAATCCTTTTAATGGATGAGCCTTGTTCCGCACTTGATCCTATTTCCACTATGAAGATTGAAGAATTGGTAACTGAGCTTAAAACAAATTATACGATTGTTATGGTTACACATAATATGCAACAGGCAGCCCGCGTTTCCGATTATACCGGTTTCTTCTTAAGCGGTGATTTAGTTGAGCATGACAAAACCGACGCCATATTCACCAGGCCACAGGACAAGCGGACCGAGGACTACATCACAGGCCGGTTTGGATAATTTGGGAGGATAATAATAAATGACAGTGCGGCAAAGCTATGATCTTGAACTCGAAGAGTTGCGGCTCAGCCTTCTGGAAATGGGGAGAAGGGTTTCGACTGCCATTGATGATGCGGTTGGTGCTTTGGCACAGCAGCGCATGGATCTTGCCCAAAAGGTGATTGAGAGCGACGATTTAATTGACCAGATGGAAATCGATATTGAAGATAAATGTATGGTGCTTATCGCCAGGCAGCAGCCGATGGCCCGCGATCTGAGAATTATTGGTACGGGCCTGAAGATAACTACTGACCTGGAGCGGATGGGGGATCATGCGTATGATATTGCCAAAATTACGTTAAGCTTGGGTAATCAGCCGCTGTTAAAGCCTTTGGTTGATATCCCTCGTATGGCGCAAAAGGCTCAGAATATGCTTAAAGCCGCTCTTACCGCCTACATCAATCTTGATATCAACCTGGCTGAGGAAGTGTGCCTGGCTGACGATGGCGTTGACCATTTGTATAACCAGGTATTCCGGGAACTTTTAACCTTCATGATGGAAGATCCCCGTAAAATTACGCAAGCCACCCAACTGCTTTTCGTAGCCCGGTATTTGGAGCGAATCGCCGACCATATCACTAACATTGCCGAATGGACTATCTATCTAGTAACCGGCCAACGGCGCAGGAAGAAGTAGGCTGTTTAGAGGGGAACTGCTTAGAAACCGCCATCTGCGTCGTTGCTCCTGCGATCCTCACTCCGGCGTACGACCAGTACGCCTACGTTCCGGTTCTCGTCGCGCCTAGACGGTCTGACTATGATAATAGAACCGTAATTAGCAAACTCGTTGCAATAAGCTTTTTTCATATGCAACGGTATCTGACGATTTCTAAGCAGTTCGTGGCTGTTGGATGGCCTTAGCACATTCTAGGTTCTAAAAGAATGTTGGGAAACTCCAATTACAGAAAGTTGAAGCTACAGAAAATTAAAGTTAAAACCCAACCGCCTGCATTGCAAGCGGTTGGGTTTTTATTCTTATGTTGTTTTTTCCCTTCGGCCCAAGTCATCAACTGCCCCGAACTGCTTAGAAATCGTTAGCTGCTAGGCGCCGGGGATTTCGAGGCCGGAGGCGTACGGGTTGTACGTTGAGGACCTCGAAATCCCCGGCAACGACGCAGATGGCGGTTTC
The DNA here is from genome assembly GCF_003966895.1 of Methylomusa anaerophila. Lineage (NCBI taxonomy): Bacteria > Bacillati > Bacillota > Negativicutes > Selenomonadales > Sporomusaceae > Methylomusa > Methylomusa anaerophila. The sequence goes on from NZ_AP018449.1 coordinate 2,106,062, forward strand.
TAAGCAGTTCCCCCCTAATTTGCCTCATTTTCATACCCCGGCAGGGTGATGGTGAACGTGGAACCTACGTCGACCGCGCTCTCGACTTCAATCTCGCCGTCTAGCATTTCAACGATAAACTTGACGATTGCCAGGCCTAAGCCTGTACCGCCGGCAGAGCGGGCGCGGGCGCGGTCAACCCGGTAAAACCGGTCAAATATAAGCGGCAGATCTTTAGCTGGTATGCCGATACCGGTATCTTTGACACAAAGCTTGATTCTATGATTTTCTTTGTCCGTCCAGCATGTAAGGGAGATCTTTCCGCCTTCCGGCGTATACTTAATACTATTTTCAACCAAATTCACAATAACTTGTTTCAGCCAGTCGTGATTGCCTAACGTGATTGTGTTTTCGCAATCGCAGTCAATGTCGACAGTTTGTTTTTTCTGTTGCCAGCGAGGCATAAGATCATTTTTTACCATACCCAGCATAGGGCCGACAGAAACCGGTTCCAACTTGATTTGGTTGCTGTATTCCTGGGCGTTGAGTTTGGCCAAGTGCAGCAGATCTTGCACCAAACGGTGCATGCGATCGGCTTCATTATGAATGATCGTAACAAATTTGACAGCCAATTCCTGGCTTTCCAGTGCGCCGTCAAGAAGGGTCTCGGCAAAACCTTTAATCGCGGTAAGGGGGGTGGCCAATTCATGGGAAGCGTTGGTCACAAAATCGGCTTGTCTATCTTGTAATTCTTGAATGGTAGTGATGTCATGGAACACGCTGAGTATGCCGGTAATTTCAGCGTCGTTGTCGGGAATTGGGGCGATAAATACTTGAAACACCCTCTTTTTACCATGAATATTGGTTTTTAGATCAATCAGTTTGCTTTCACCTTTACTGATCGTTAACTGCACGGCTTGGTCCAAAAGGCTATTGCCGATTACCTGGATATTATGCTGACCTAACATTTGGGGAGTTATGCCAAATATGGTCATAGCCATGGAATTGGCTGTCGTCACCCGGCCAAACCGGTCCAGTAATATTACCGCGTCTCCCATATGCTGCAAGATTAATTCCAATTTCACATTTTTGGCACTCGCGTCATTTACCTTGTCCTCTAAACTTGATGTCAGGTTATTGAGGGCATGGGCGAGAAGTTCGAGTTCATCGCCGGTGCGAATGAACAGCCGCTTATCCAGGTGGCCTTCGGCAATTTCATTGGCGGTGGCAATAATCTGTTCTAAGGGTTTGGTATACCGGTTTACCAGCGCCAGACTAAAGGCTAGCGCCACAAGAAAAGTAAGAAGCGACGCGGCCAGTAAAGCGGATAATATCTTCCGGTAACCTTCTTCAACCTGGCTTAAACTATTTGAAATGCGTACCACGCCGATAATCTCATTTTGGCGATAGATCGGCGTTGACACATAAAGCACATTATCCGTTTGGGTGGTGCCTGCTCTTATTTGCATGCCATTGCCGCCGGCAAGGGCTTCCAGCACTTCGGGACGTTGTAAATGGTTTTCCAGCCCTGCCGGATTATAATGGGAGTCGGCAAGAACAACGCCATTGGCAGCGATTATGGTTATCCGCATATTATCCAGTTTGGTTCCCAGTTCTTTTATCTTGCCGTCGATAGATGCCATTTTTATGGGATCGTTCATGTCTTCTTTCAGCAGTTCCTGAATGATCTTTGCCTGACTTGAAAAGGTTGTCTGCAGGCTGGTAACATTGTGCCGGTAAAAATACCAAAGAATATAGCTGCCCAGTAAAGTTGACGTTAGTATGGTCAGGGCGAGAAAGAAAATAATAAGCCGGTTGCGTAGTCCGCTAGCAAACATTCGTATACCTCCGTTAGCCATTCTATTCTCAATCATACACTAAATGGGTTTTCCCGGCTATCTTCTTCAGCCGGGAATAATAAATATAATGCGGGGCTGATATTTTCTTAATATTCTCTTAACACTCCCTTAACATTTTCTTAACACAACCCTTTCCGGAATGATTTACAATAATATACGAATATCCGGGTAGTCATTATAATGAGGAGGTCAAACAAAATGAAGTTGTCTAAATCCAAACTTTTAGCCACTGCTGTGGCCATGATGCTGGGGGTCAGCTTGATCGCCGGTTGCGGCGGTTCAAAAAAAGAAGCTCCCCAAACGGCGCCTAAGGCCCAAGCTGAGATTTCCGGCACTGTAACTGCGTCCGGTTCTACTGCCTTGTTGCCTTTCTTAAAGCCGGCCCAGGAAGAGTTCCAACAGAAAAATCCTAAGGTTACCATTAACATTGCCGGTGGCGGTTCCTTTACCGGTCAAAACCAGGTAGCTGCCGGTTCCGTTAACATCGGCAACTCCGATGTAGGCTTACAAGCCGAACTGAAAGATAAAGGTCTGGTAGAAACTAAGATTGTTGGTATTCCCTTTGTTTTCATTGCTAATCCTAGTGTTAGTGTGGACAGCCTGACTCAACAGCAATATGTAGATATCTTTTCGGGAAAAGTGACCAACTGGAAGGATGTTGGCGGTAAAGACGAAAAAATTACCATTATTCACCGTGCTAAATCTTCCGGTTCCCGGGCCACCATTCAAGAAGTGGTTATGAAAAGCGTTGACTTTACCGATAACGCTGTTATCCAGGATTCCAACGGCGCTGTCCGCGCAGGTATTGCCAGCACTCCCGGCGCTATCGGCTATGTTGATGCCGCCTATGCCGATCAAACTGTAAAAACTCTTGCTTATAATGGTGTGAAGTACTCGATTGATGCAGTCAGCAGCAAAAAATATCCGGTATACACTTTTGGCCGGATGATTACCAAAGGTGAACCCACAGGTGCGGTTAAAGCCTTTATTGATTATGTTGCAAGCGCGGAATTCCAGAATGCATACGCGGAAAAGAACGGATTTATGCCTTTGACCAAGGTTAAACCTGAATAAAATTCTTTTCTCTCCCTAGCAAGATACATACTATATAACTGATAGCACGAAAGCCATGCATCCATGTGTTGCATGGCTTTCTTTTTCCCGTTAACCCAAAATTAACATAAAATTAATATTTGATTAACAAATACCGACATAATTATGCGTATAATTGAGGAGACTAAACAATTCTGGACAGGGATGTGAAGACTCAATGGTATTTGCAACCGGCAATCGTAAACACCAGTTAAAATTGGTGTCTGACCGGTACATACGCTACTTGTTTATCACCAGCGCTTTCCTTATGACGATTATTATAGCGTCAATTATTGTTTTTGTTGGACACCAGGGCCTTATGACCTTTAAGGAAGTTACGCCGCTGGAGTTTTTCCTATCGGCAAAGTGGAACCCGACTAGTAATCAATTTGGTACCCTGAGCTTTATTTCGGGATCCATATATGTAACTTTGCTGGCGGTAATCATTGGCGCTCCGCTAGGCTTGGGCGGCGCTATCTTTATGGCCAAAATCGCTCCGGTTTGGCTGCGGGAAATCATGCGGCCGGCTACTGATCTGTACGTGGCCATTCCGTCGGTTGTCTACGGCTACATTGGCTTGACCATTTTCGTACCTTTTATCCGCACCTTTTTTGACGTACCCACCGGATTTGGTCTTTTTGCCGCCGGGATTATTCTTTCGGTCATGATTCTGCCGACGATCATCAGTATATCTGAAGACGCTATCAGAGCGGTGCCCAAACCACTGGAGGAGGCGTCGCTGGCGTTAGGAGCCACCCGCTGGCAGACTATTTCCCGGGTGTTGCTGCCGGCAGCTTTGCCGGGTATCTTAACTTCAATCATCTTAGCTATGGCGCGAGCCATTGGCGAGACAATGGCCGTACAAATGGTCATTGGCAATACCCCGCAGATGGCTAAGTCGCTCTTCACCCCCACGTCAACCTTGCCAAGTGAAATCGTTGTGGAAATGGGTAACACACCTTTTGGAACGGCATGGGGTAATTCCCTGTTCCTTATGGCTTTAGTACTGCTTGCCATATCAATGGTGATGATTCTTATTATTCGGCGCATCGCGAAAGGGAGGATAGCCTACTAATGTCAGCGAGATTTGTTGATAAAACGGCAACTGCCTGCATGTGGTTTGCCGGTATGATAATTTTAGGAATACTGGCAACCTTTTTAATCTATATGTTATATAAAGGACTGCCGGTACTCACTTGGGATTTCATCACCGGTATGCCAAGTGATATAAAAGCTGGCGGCGGCGTAGGACCGCAATTGTTTAACTCGTTTTATATTTTGTTCCTTTCCATGCTATTCTCCATACCGGTGGCAGTCGGGGCCGGTATTTACCTGGCTGAATATGCCGGTAATGACCGTTTAACGGATATGATTCGTCTTAGCACGGAGAGTCTGGCTACTGTTCCTTCCATTGTTTTAGGCTTGTTTGGCATGATCATATTTGTTAATATGTTCGGGATGGGGTTTAGTATTATCGGCGGTTCGCTGACGCTCATGCTGCTTAACCTGCCGGTATTGGTCCGGGTTACCGAGGAATCTATCCGCACTGTACCTTCCTATTATCGCGAAGCAAGTTTAGCACTTGGCGCAACGAAATGGCAGACCATATGGCGGGTAGTGTTACCCAACGCTTTACCCGGCATAATAACCGGCATTACCCTTACGGCTGGGCGGGCATTGGGCGAAACCGCAATCTTGATCTTTACTGCCGGTACCACTGTATCCCGCTTTTTCCCCAATTTTAGCTGGGGAGCGGCCGGGGAAACCCTGGCAGTTCATATGTGGTATGTTATGGCGGTGGGATTAGTGCCGGACCGGCTTACAATTGCCGATGGTATTGGAGCGCTGCTGATCATAACCATACTCATATTTAACTTGGCCTTTACGTTGCCGAGTAAATATATTCAGAGAAAGCTGACCGGATCAAGCCGCTAAAGAGCAAGAGATCCAGCCGGCAAATTTTTAGCAGCGCCCGACTAAAGGCGTTGCTTTCTCATTAATTGTCCATAGTCCATAGCGGTTTTTGGTTTTTCTTCGTAATTATAGATAAGTTTGGGTAAAATAGTATTATAGGATTGTGAGTATTCTTCATATTCAATCAATACCTTTGGAGGGGAATGAGTGTGGAAGTAATATTCATGCGGCATGGTAAGGCAGAAGAGCCTGGAGACCTTGTGCTTTCAGACGCCGAACGGGCTTTGACTGGTGAAGGCCGAAAGAAGGTAGAAAACGCAGCGCCGGGGATAGCTCAATTTATTCGCTGTGGCTCTTCGGCCGTGATGATATGGTCCAGTCCCCTGCTGCGGGCAAAACAAACAGCGGAAATCGTTGCGAGCAATCTGGGTAAAATCAAAATTCAACATTATGAAGCGATTGCGGCAGGCGATTTAGATATGCTTATTAAAGAGTGGGGCCGTTTAGGTGATGACGTGACTCTCATCATTGTGGGACATGAGCCATATCTTAGCCATTGGGCTGAAAAACTGGCAGGGGTGCGGCTGGTTTTTAAAAAAGGCGCCTGTGCGGGATTTGACGTGGCAGTGACCAATCCGGCAGAAGGCAGGCTGAAGTGGTATGCTACGGCGTCGATACTTGCCCGTCTAGCCAAAGGAAAGTAAATTGTATTTTTCACATTAAGCAGGGAACTGCTTATAAACCGTCATCTGCGTTGTTGTTCCTGCGGTCCTCACTTCAACGTACTTTCCCAGTACGCTTACGTTCCGGTCCTCGTCACGCCTAGCAGCTAACGATTTCTAAGCAGTTCGTGGATTTGTACGTTGAGCGTAAGTTGGGCAGATATAAGTTAATTAAGAATCGTCAGAATGCTTGGCCAGCCATTTACGGCAGGATTTTTTCATTTTCGTCCATATTTCCTCGAATTCAGCTTTGGCATGGAGGGAATGGGACAGTTGCCAACCGAGCAGCAGGCCGCTGTCATTGTGTAGTTTTCGGCTGGAGGATGCTTTCACCAGCTTATTGAGCTGACCGATGGTTGATTGCGTATCCCGTAGTAAACCAAGATTATCTTGCAGGGATTTCAGCCGTTTGGTGAAATTAGCTGATCGGCCCGGCAGGATCGGGGCAAAGACCTCCATGGCATAGCGGATTTTTTTGCCTTGAATTCTAAGTTGGTGAACTGCGGTTTCATCTGACAAGTCAACTTTGCTGCCTGCTTCAACAAATTGCTTAAGCCAGTTATTGAGGCGTCCGACAATGAAAAGAAGCAAGGAAGCATTGTTTTGTTCGCTGTATCGGTCCGGCCATTCTGCAGTCCAAACCCATAAGCCTAATAAAAGCGGCGTTGAGTAACCACGGGATACTGAATTATAGATTTCAGCCACCAGCTGCGTACGTTTTTCTGTAAACGCAGCAGTTAAAGCCTGGGATATGGGATCAGGATGATTTGGCAGATGATTATTCAGCATGAGCCATGTCTCATATAAGACATCTAAATCCCGCACCGGGCCCAAGGAGTTGCTCCATTGGCGCAGGCTTGTTTGCCAATCTGTAATTTCTTCCGCCGGCAGGAGTGGTTTGGCGAAAGACAAGAGTACTCTTAAACGCCGCAGACTGATTCTAAGATCATGGAGAGTTTCCGGATCGGCTGAATCAGCTAAAAAAGCATGTTGGGCGGCAATAACCAGATGAATCTGATGAATGATTTGCAAGCTCAAGGTGGAAAGAACCGGTGCCTGGGCGCTTTCTTTATGCAGCGGCAAAGGGGCCGGCGGATCTTTGGGAAAGCCATCATCTATACCGGCTAACTGTATTGCGCGATACAACTTACTGTGTTGTTCCGGCAGCAAAGGAAAGTGTTTTGCAAGTTCCGCGCCTAGCCTGATAAGCGCCAGCGAGGCACCACTTTTTAATTCCAGTTCCAGCAATTTCTGCCGGCTGTCACCGGCAACTATCTCGCCATCGTCAATAGCCAGCTCTATTTCGCTTCCGTCCGCAGCTACCAAATCAAAAATGTAACGATCAAAACGGGTGCCGAAAATAGGCGCCAATTCTTCTTCAGCGAGCAATTCTTTTAGGCGCGGCCCGATAGGAGTGTCGGCAAACGGTTCAATATTAGGCTGGGGATCGTGTACAACCGCGTTAAACTCTGTCCGCTGGTGGAGACCGCCATCGCTTGACCCGTCTGCTTTTATTGTCGCCGTCCAGTTTTCTTCATGGCGACGAAGCCGGTATGATAAGCGGGAATTTAACAAACTGTGGTTCCGGGTATCATAATATGTTGTGTCCAGAGTTTCTTTGCGGCCGGGCTGCTGCGCCAGAGACTGGAGCAACTGTGATTTTAACAGCTCCGGCAGGCATGAGGGATCGGTAATCTTTAGCTTTAGTTCTGATTCAATGTTTGGCATTTGCGTCCTCCTTATCTAAATAAGAGGTGGTTAATTATATTATTCTGCTTAATCTAATAAATGCCTGCATAGTCCATTTAGTATTCGCATATTTTTGTTATAAAATATTAATTATATATTAGATCCTTCTCTGTGTTCTCGGTGTCTCTATGGTTCCACTTCCTTTGTTTTTAGATTTTCAGGATAGCGAAAAAGCATGAAGCATCTCATCGAAGCTTCATGCTTTTCTTACTATTGTATTAATTTACGCTACTGTGACTGCATCAGCAATGAGGGTGTTCTGCGGAGTTCGACAGTTGAAAGCTGCAAGGGCGAAGAAGCGTTCAAACAAGCCGGCGGTGGATTGCTGGGCCCGGGGAAACAAAATAGTTGTTGCGGCGTGATAAAGGGTGTGATTCTCTTCCACAACCCAATCCAGCAAGTCGGCAGCGACAACAGCGTTATTGACTAACAAATCGTGAGGAAGGGCGCTTTGGGAGTAAAGCCCGTTATTATTTACCGTATAGGCGGAAAAATGATCTTTTATCCAGCTTTCATATTCTTTATGGCCGGAAAACAATTTGCCGCGAGCGTGATGGGGGACGCAAAGATCTTGCACCAAATGGGCGGTTACACCCAAAAAGAAAGCGCTCTTACGAATATCCCCCTGCCAGGCGCTGGCTAATGCAACCTGTAGGTAGCCGCTAAAATCGTCTAACGCCGTAGGGAACTGCCAGAGCCCTTTGCCTGTTCCCGGCTCGAAGTAGTGACTGCTGTTTTTCCAACCCTTGTCGGCCCAGTGTACTCCGGCATTTAACTCATTTATATATTGCTCGAAAAAATCCGCACAGCGCACATGCCCATCCCGTCTGAGGATGATTAATGCCTGGCGGTTTAAAAATTCGTGGGTGATGCTGGGAGTATCAAATAAGCTTTGAAACGGACTAACGGCGGCGAGCAAAATTTTCGCACCGGCGACTACCGATGCGCGGGATACGGATTCAGGTTTGATCATGGATTTCTCCCCCCGCTTGAAATGCGGCTGTTAGTTGTGTGCAGCCGCATTGGAATGAAGCAAATTTTGAATTATGGTGTCAATGATAACCGGCGCGGCCATAGGACGTCCCAGTAAGGAGACTTGCTTTTGCATACGGCAAAGCTTCTCCGGATGAGCCAGCAGGTTGGACAATATGGTACCCAGGTTCATATCATCTTCAACCCAGATGGCGGCGCCTTTACCGGTCAAATAGGTGGCATTTTCTTCTTCTTGACCGGGAATAGGTTCAAAGAAAAGCATAGGCAAATTCATGGCGGCTGCCTCACTGATTGTGAGAGCACCAGGTTTTGTAACCAAAACATCGGCGGCCGACATTAATTCAGGAATGTGCTTGGTATAGCCAAACACCTTGATTTTATGATGAGACTGACGGGCAAAGGCCAATACATGGCGACGCAACTCGCTATTATGTCCGGCAACGACAATCAGGTTTAACGGCATAGAAATTGCATTAAGCGTTTCCACTGCCTCGCTTAATGATCCTAACCCCAGACCTCCGCCCATCATTAATATAACCGGGCGGTCAGGCAACAGATCAAGTTCACGTCGAATTGTATTTTTGTCCAAACTCTCCACGGCATGATTAAATTTAGGGTTAATCGGAATACCGGTGGCATGAATGCGCTCCGCTGGAATGCCGGCAGAGCCTAAGGCCGTTTTTAGTTCTTCGGTAGCTACGAAATAAAGATCAATCTCTTGATAACACCACAGTCTATGAATGGCAAAATCAGTTAAAACTCCGACCAAGGGGATACTAATTTTGCGGTTGCGCTTCAGATACGCTGCAGCGCCGCAAGGAAACGGGTGAGTACAGATAATAAGGTCGGGGCGATGCGCTTTAATTAACTTCATCATGCTGCGTTTCATCGCCAGCGCCATCAAGTTTTGCACCTTTGAGCCAGGCAGACGCATTTGGAAAAATCGGTACAGCATATCGTACATATTGGGAAAAATATCAATCATTTTAAGATATGCTTCTTTGACCAGGGTGTTAAGATAGGAGTTTTCACCGGCCATAAAATCCACAACCTGCACTCTGGTCAGCCCTTGGCGCTCAAGCTCAACCTTGAGGGCTTGTGCCGCTTGTGTATGGCCCGCGCCAACCGAAGCCGAGACAATTAATACTTTTAACTCCTGAAAATTTTTCATCCTAATCACCTCGCCAGTAGATTACATCTATTAGCTTAGATAGCGAGTGCCTTTGCTATCATTCTATCACTAAGGGAGAAATTTGCTGTTAAATCTAAGTTAACAGACAGTTAATTTTTTATAACAAAATGTCGGATTTGACAATAAAAGACTGACGCTTCGACTTGTAATCTTGCTCAGTCTTAATAGTATTATCGTATTCATTATAGGTCCTAAAATTATTAAGGTCAATATACAAGTAAATCGCTACAAACTTATTTAATTTTTTCCATAATAAGAAAATAATACAAAGATTAAATTGTTTTGCTAAAATGAAATCCCGGGAAGAGTAAATGGCTGGTATGTATCGGGCTTACATTCGCCATAATAATTCAAGAACGCTTTTTAATAATAATGGAAAGGGGATAAAGTATACAATGAAAGTGACCAGATATGGCAAGCTAAAACAGGCATTAATCCTAATGACGGTTTTTACCGTGCTATTGGCCGCCTGCGCCGGTCAGCCGCAAAAAAAACCGGAAACTCCCGCGCCGCAAGCGCCCAAACAGGCTGTTGCCGGCAATGAGCCGGACATCTCGGTATTCATGCACGAAACAGGCGAAAAGAAAACCATGAAAATGGAGGAATACATTGCGGGAGTTGTTGCCGCGGAAATGAAAAATGACTGGCCGGTTGAAGCTTTGGCAGCCCAGGCAATTATAGCCCGGACATTTACCGTGGAAGCAATTGACACCAAGGGGGGGGTGCCGGAACGGGGCACACAGGCGTCAACCGATATCAAAGAGTTTCAGGCATATGACGCGAAAGCTGTTAATGACAACGTGAAAAAGGCGGTTGAGATGACTCGCGGTATGGTGGCAACATACCAGGGCAAGCCGATTAAGGCTTGGTTCCACGCTTCCGCCGGCGGCATAACGGCAACAGCCAAGGAAGGCTTAAACTATCGTGACGCCGAACCGCCATACATCCATTCGGTACAGTCGCCGGATGATTTGGCTCCTGCTGACATCAAAAACTGGACCGCTTCCTTTACGAAAGATGAAGTTTTAGCGGCTTTAAAAAAGATGGGAGTTAAGGCTAACGATATCAGCAGTATGGAAATAGGACAAAAAGGCCCGTCCGGCCGCACGGTCAGCCTTACGGTTAACAAGTCAACGCCGGTGTCGGGACCGGAACTTAGGATGGCTTTAGACAGTACCAAGCTAAAATCCATGCTGCTCGACGGAATTGAAGTATCGGAAGATAACGTGATATTTACGGGCACAGGTTATGGTCATGGTGTTGGCATGTCCCAGTGGGGTGCTCATAAAATGGCCAAGGAGAATAAAAAGCCGGAAGATATTATCACTTATTATTTTAAAGGCATCACTGTCGAGAAAAGATGGCAATAAAAGTATAACAACAGAGCCGGGGGGTACTACACCTCCGGCTCAAGCTATTAATAATGGTTCTATGCTTCCTTTTACCGGCATACACATAATTTGAAATGATTGGGCCAGGGAGGGAGTAATATGACGAATATGACGGTTGACAACAAGACGCCAAAATGGCGGCATCAGATTACCATGGTTGACCGGGAAGAATTAACTATAGACGGGGTAGTAAACTTAGGAAGCTATGATGAGAAAGAAATAGTTATGGAAACGGAACAGGGCATGCTGACAATCAGAGGAGATAGCCTCAATATCAAGCAGCTCAACTTAGAACAGGGATGTATTATTGTCGACGGGACAGTGAAGGGTCTTTCCTATGAAGATGAAATAAGACCGAAAAAAGGGCTGCTGGATCGATTCTTAAAGTAAAGGAGTAAAGGAGGGTTGCTTTGCGCAGTAAGGCGCTGAACGGTTGGTTCCTCCTGTTGGTCTTTTTGGTGGTGGAGTTATTTTTTTATGAGGTTACAGACTATCTAGCCACCTATTCCCGTATGGCGGCCGATGCGCGCTTTAGCAGCGGATGTACAGAATTTAGAGAAGTTAAAAACACTCCCTATGATAATATAATTAATCAGGCGGCAAGGAAGTTCAGTGTCAGTCCTGAATTGGTAGCCTCCGTTATTCGGGCGGAGAGTTCCTTCGAGCCCCGGGCAGTGTCGAAAGCGGGTGCTTACGGTCTGATGCAGGTTATGCCCGAAACTTGGCGGCAAGTCAATTCCAAAATCAAGGTATGCGCCGGTCGGCACGAGGGAGAGTGCACAAGCAAGTGTTACTTTACGCCTGAGCTTAATGTCCAGATTGGAACCGCCTATCTTGGACAGCTTGCTCAGCGCTACAAGGGGAACATGATACTGGCAGTCGCTGCGTATAACGCGGGGCCGGGAGCCGTGGACCGTTATGGGGGAATACCGCCTTATCGGGAAACGCAAGCTTATGTGGAAAGGGTTCAGAAATATTGGTATCAAATAAGTGGCGTCCAATTACCCGTACTAGGTGTAAGCGCCAATGAATGGCTGCAATGGAACCAGGGTTGCGGCTGGGGAATGCTCGGTACAGCCGGAATCATTGCGGTTTGGACAGGATTTCTTTATCAAAGGTATAAGTCGTGGTATTGGCGTTAGCCCGAAAAGGGGCTCTTATATGCGTTAACAGGCATAAAGGAGAGGGTATGGGTGGACTTTTCCACGCAGGTAACAACATTTGCGATTCTGTTTGGGGCAGGCGCACTGCTTGCTTTTTTATTTGATACCTACCGCGTAATGCGAAGAATTTTCAAACCCAATTGGCTTATTACCGCCGTTGCTGACCTAAGCTACTGGCTCTTAGCAACAGCCGTTGTTTTTGCTGCGTTACTTCTGGGAAATTGGGGTGAACTTCGCTTTTATGTTTTTGTCAGCCTTCTGACCGGGATAGCAACCTACTATCGTCTCTTAAGCCGGTTCATCCTCCGCTCGCTTATGGTGATTATGCGATGGATAAATACCGGGATGCGATTCCTGCGTATAACGTTTATTACTTTATTTTTGAAGCCGCTGCGTTTTCTCTTGCGTTTATTGATGTTACCCTTCGTCTTTTGCCAAAGAAAAGTAAAAAAGTGGTACAGAATATGGCGTCCGCCACCTTTGCCGCCGGATGACACGCCTCCCGCTCAGTAGAATCAGTAGAAAGTGAATGGAATTTTCCTTAAATTTTTCTGCAATAGAGGAAATTGCCGGTAAGCTGGCGAATAAACATATAGTCAAAGTGTGAGACACCGTATATATCGTATAATATAGCAATATGGTGGTGCTAAAAAGTGCAGAAAAACAGAAAAAGAGCCCGCTTTAGCTGGTTCCGGTTTTTTCTCCTGGTTTTAACTGCTTACTTTTTATATGCGGCAGGCAACCAGCAATTAGAACTTTTCCGTATCAGGCAGGAAGCTAAAATAATGAGTGAGCGGCTTCAGGAGGTTACCAGGGAAAACCAAGCCCTAGCCGGCGAGAAGGAAAAGTTAAATCAAGCCGCTTATATTGAAAAGCTGGCCCGTGAGCAATTGGGATTGGTAAAACCGGGGGAAGTACCCTACATTCCCGCCTCCCGCCCGGAAAATAGTTCAGGGCAATAGGCAATAGTCGGTTTTCGATAGTATTAAACAATCAGATAATTTCAGCTTTTCTTGACACATTTTAGACGGCAAGAGTATAATATGTTTGCAGAATACAGTGTTTTAAAATATTATTATTGCTTAGTCGCTCATAAGTAAATAATTGCGAGAGAAAAATTAAGGAGGAAGTTTGTAAGTATGTCCATTGAGGTTGGCAGTGTTTTAGAGGGAGTTGTGACCGGTATAACGAATTTCGGTGCATTTGTCGAATTGCCGGGGGGAAAGGTCGGCTTGGTTCACATCTCCGAGGTTGCCGACGTATATGTTCGCGATGTAAAAGACTTTTTAAAAGAACAGGACAAGGTTAAAGTAAAGGTATTATCAGTTGACGAGCGCGGCAAAATTGGGTTGTCGATCAAACAGCTACAGGCTCCCGCTCCTAAAAAACCTGCCAACGAGGTAAGGCGCCCGGGGAATCGGGTTAATTCCTTATCTTTCGAAGACAAACTCAACAAATTTTTAAAAGACAGCGATGAACGCTTGTCCGACTTAAAGCGCAACACCGAGTCCAAACGCGGCGGACGCGGAGCGGCAAGACGGGCGGAATAGGGGATCTTACCGATTAGGTTGTCGATCAGGTCGATCAGATTGTTATCATTTGAATTATTATTTACATTTTAAACCAAACTTTTTGAACCAAATTTTAGAATTTTACATAGAGGGGAACCGCTTGGTTAGCTCGGCCAGGTGGTTTTTTGCATTTTCCCGCTGTTCTTGTCGGAATATTTTGAGAAAGCAATGACCGATTAAGACAAACATTTCCCTGGCGGCATGGGTAAAATGTAAACCACAAGCCAAGTACTAACGTACAGGGGGAATCATTATGCCAAAAGTATCAGTTGTTACATTGCCGGAAGACGTACTTAAGGCGCCTTCGGCCGGACAGCCTGCCGCAGCGGCAGTGGAAGAACGACAGCTGGGAATAAGCTTTCCATGGCGAGAGTTGGCAAGAGAACTTTATAACAGGATCACCATATTGTTTTCTCCTGCCAACATATTGATTGATGTGCTTGCCTTTCTGTTGGGAAGAGTCTGCCTTATCGGTGAAGTTGCGCCCTTTGGCCTGGCTTTTTTTGCCGCAGTGGCAAGTGTGTCGCGGGAGAGGGCTCCCATGGCCGGTCTATGGGCCCTTTTGGGAGTAATATCGGTCGGGCAGTATATGGAAGCAGGTATTTACTTTTTATCCATGATTATGTATTGGCGAATATCGGACAAGCTGGACCGCATGCTTCCCAAGGCGCATGCTGTTCCCTTATTGATATTCGGTTGTGTTTTGCTAAGCGGATTGCCATTGTCTTTATGGCGGGAAGTCAGTTTTTATAATACCATGCTAGTCGTTCTCGACGCAGCCATGTGCATGGTCCTGGCATTCATATTCAGCTTTGGAATGCCGCTGGTTGTCTTTTCGTCCGAACAAAAAGCCAGGGGGGCCGAAGCGCTAATCTGTGCAGTATTTATTCTGGCAATAGCTGTGGCCGGTTTGGGAAATGCAACGATAATGGAATACAGTGTACGCAACATGGCAGGCGGTTTAATCACCATGGCCCTTGCTCTTACCGGCGGATCCGGGCTTGGCGCCGCCGGCGGAGTAGCGGTGGGTTTAGTCGTGAGCTTAAGCGACGGCTATGCTACTGCCGCAATCGCCATATATTCATTGGCCGGTTTATTGGGCGGATTATTCCGGAGCTGGGGTAAACCGGCTGTATTGCTGGGTTTTCTGCTGGGAAGTACGATTGGGACATTATATTTTGGACAAGCCGGTGAATTGCTGCTGGTATTAGTTGAGTCTTCACTTGCATCAGCGGTTTTTTTTGCTCTGCCTGCAATCCGGCTGAGCAGATGGCGGGAGAGCTGGCTTACTGATGAAAGTGGGGTTGACGCTGAAGCGGCGCTTGACGCAGCTATAAACAAATTACAGAATATGGCGGCCATGTTTAATGATCTGGCGAAGGCTTTTAGTAATGCCAATACAAAAGAGGAAACAGCCTATCAGGATAAGATTAAAGAAGCTCAGTTAAAAGAGATGCTTTCTTGTGTGGGGGACAAAGTCTGCGGTGCTTGTACCCGCCGTGACGCTTGCTGGGACAGGGATTTTTATCAAATATACCAGGCCATGCTGGCAACACTTGTTTTAGCGGAGGGGGACAGGCTAAAAGGGAGCAGTTTGCCTGATTATATCAAAGCTAACTGTGCAAATCAAAAGGAACTGATAGAAATCATCGGCCGGGTGGCTGACAACAACCGGGTTCACTGGTATTGGCAGAAAAAAATGGGGGAATGCCGTCAGGTTGGGGCCGAACAGATGAAAGCCACCGGGGAAATCATCATTAATTTGGCGTCGGAGATTAAGCGTGGTCCGCAAAATGACCGGGAGGTTGCAGGAATGCTGAGTGAACGGGCTGCAGCCCTGGACTGCCCGTTATCTGCGGTGCAGGTCGCATGGAAGCGGGGAACGGTGACGGTTGATGCGCAAAAATTGCCTTGCGGTGGAACCAAGGAGTGCGTACATACCATTCTGCCGCTGGCGGCCAACCTTTTGCAGGAAAAGATGGTTCTGCACACAAGTTGCGGCAATAAAGAAAAAAATAAAAAGTGTAAATTGACCTTGGAATTAGCCGAGAAGTACTTTGTCGAGACGGGAAGAGCCACTGCCGCTAAGGGCGGGGACAGCGGCGTGTGCGCTGATGTATGTGCCCGGCTGGACTTGGGAAAGGGAAAAGTGGCTTTGATTTTGAGTGATGGGATGGGCAGCGGTCAGGAAGCTGTCGGCGAAAGCCAAGCCACGGTATCATTCTTGCAAAAATTATTGACAATGGGATTTGACGTGGATACGGCTGTAATGACGGTGAACTCCCTGTTGCTTCTGAAAACTCCGGAAAGCTATGCTACCCTTGATATGGTGATAGTAGACACTTATACCGGCGAAACGGAATTTTTAAAAATTGGTGCACCTCCCAGTTTTGTTAAACGTGTCAGGGAAGTTTCCACCATAAAATCTTCCGGTCTTCCTATCGGCATAATCCAGCACATTGAAATTACTCCTGTGAAACGCGCTCTTTCCCGGGGAGACATTATTGTCATGGTGAGTGACGGAATTATTGACGCGGCGCGAGGCAAAGAGAATGAATTTGAAAGAGAAAATGAAAAAGAAAGCTGGGTAGCCAATTTCTTAAGACGGCTGGCAACCGAACGTCCCCAGGAAATAGCCAATAGAATTCTTCATCAGGCCGAAGAATTTTCCCAAGGCACGGCTGAAGATGATATGGCGGTGCTGGTGATCCGGATAGCGGAACTTCCGCCGCTGATTCAATAGGTAAAATGGGTAAAACAATACTTCCAGACGGGGAAAGTAAATCCCGTTTATTTTTTTTCCGGCCGGTAACACTATTATAATGAATTATATGGCAGGAAATCACCGGAATCGAGGCGAAATGATGATATAGCGGTTGATTTTCTTATTGAGGTGATTAAATGTTTGTTCAGCTGGAACAAATTGTTGCTATAACTATTTTGGCTGGAGAAATCATGCTCAAGAACGGGGCCGAAACCAGCAGGGTGGAAGAGACCATGAGCCATATTGCCCGGGCCTGTGGCGCCAGACAGGTGGACTGTTTCGCCATTCCGACGGGCGTATTTCTGTCAGCTGCCGATGCTTGGGGGCGAACACACATGGCTCTGCGCCGGGTACATAACCGAACCATCAATTTAGACCGGATTGCCAAGGTCAATGAATTATCCCGGCGATTGGCCGACGGTCGTATCGACTATGAATGCGCTCATTCTCTATTGGAACGTATAGGACGGGAACGGACCGGGTTTTCCCTGGTACCGTCCATGGTGGCTTCGGGGGTAGTCGGCTGTACAGTCGCCATACTGTTAAACGCCGGACCGGCAGAAGCTACCGGTGCTTTTGTTGCCGCCTTCACTGTCCGTTATATCGCCCATATTATATCCCGCCTTCACGGTGCCCAATTTACCTTCGAGTTTTTTGGCGGTATGACGGCAGCAATTATTGGGGTTTGGCTGCATCATATCTGGTCCGGCATCAGTCAGGAGCAAATTGTTGTTGGCGGTATCATGCCGTTGGTGCCTGGAATGGCAGTGACCAACGCTATTCGGGATGTGATAGCCGGCGATCTCTTAAGCGGCCTCTCGCGCGGGCTGGAAGCCGCCTTGACCGCAGTGGCCGTGTCGATGGGGGTGGTTATAGTTTTGGCAGTAAGGCCTTAATTAGAGGCTGGCTGAAAACGCCCATCTGCGTTGTTGCTTCTGCGGGCGCTCACTTCACGTACTTCTCTGTACTGTTCCGCTCACGTCCCCGTCGCGCCTAGCTCTGGACATTTTGAACCAGCCTCCCTGAATTAAGGTTGCGTGTTTTAAAACACGCTCATTAGCACTGGGGTGAAGAAAGTGTGATAGCGGTTAAAATCGGGGCGGTTCTGGCTATGGGCGTAGCGGTGGGGATTCTGTACCGTATTCCCCGGGCGCTTTTGCTTTATGCCAGCGTTACCGGGGCAATAGGTTGGCTGGTAATGCACGGGATATTGGTAAATAATGGTAACGTTATTTTTGCCAACTTTGTCGGCAGCATGGCTGTAGGTGCTGCTTCCGAGCTTTTCGCCAGGCTGTTAAAGAAACCGGCTACAATATTTATTGTACCCGGCTTTATTCCCCTGGTGCCCGGACGGGAAGCATACACCACTATGCTTTATATGGTGGATGGGCGATATCCGGAAGGAGTTTCCATGGGGATGCTTACCATGCTGACAGCCGGGGCAATCGCATTTGGCTTATTTGTCAGCGCCACAGTATACCGGCTGTTGCTGCAAAATATAGACGCAAAAGATAAAAAAGATAAAAGAAAGATAAAAGAATGGATGGAAGAATAGAAAGGAAGTAACCGTGTGCTTAACAAGGTGCGGGCTTGGATTGACCGCCATAGTCTTTTGGCCGCAGGCGACAGGATTGTGGCGGCGTGTTCCGGCGGTCCTGACTCCCTGGCTCTTGTTCATATGTTATATGAGCTCCGCCGGGAATATAAAATTGAGCTGGCTGTTGCCCATGTCAATCATATGTTTCGACCGGAAGCAGTAGAAGAAGCCCGTTTTGTAAAAGAGTATTGCGACAAGCTGGGTATTGCCTGTTACCAACAGGAAATTGATGTTCCTGCCTTTATTCATACCAGCGGCAAATCGGCCCAGGAAGCGGCCAGGATGCTCCGGTACCGGTATTTACGCGAAGTAGCGGCTGATTTTGGCGCAGCCAAGATTGCAACCGGTCATCACCGCGATGATCAGATAGAGACAGTACTGATTAACTTTATTCGGGGAGCGGGGACCGGCGGACTGAAAGGGATGAAGCCTCGTAACGGGGATATCATCCGCCCGCTGCTGGCCCTTAGCCGGGCGGAAATTGAAGCGTATATAACGGCTAACAGCTTGACTCCCTGTTTGGACAGTTCCAACCTCAAAACAAATTATCTGCGCAACCGGATACGGCTAAAACTTCTACCTCTCCTGGCGAGTGAGTACAATCCAAGCATTCATGATTCCATCTGGCGAACTGCGGAAGTAACCGGGGACGAGTATGACTATATTTGCCAGGCGGCAAGAAAAGCTTGGCGGTCGGTAATTACGGAAGATGCCGCAAGGCTTTTAGTGGAAAGTTCAAAGTTTGCGCGGCTGCATACTGCGGTGAAACGGGAGTTGATTCGCCAGGCAATTGAAAAAAAAAGGGGAACATTGACAGGAATTAGCTTTGTCCATGTGGAAAATCTCTTAAAGATGACTTTGCATGGGCGGGTAGGAACCTTTTTTGTTTTGCCAGGCGGCGCCATAGCCCGCAAAAACTACATCGGCCTGGAGTTGTTTGGCGGGAAATCCGGCTTGTTCCGACAAGCTGAGGCCGGGAAGTACCGGGAAACTTTTCTTAAATTACCGGGAGTTACCCAGGTGCCTGATCTGGGAATCAAGGTAAAGGCAACAATAGTCGACAGGCCCGACTTTAGTGATGCCGGCTCCAATCGTGGAAATAGCGCTGTTTTTGACTTGGGGCTGCTGCTGCCGCCGTTAGTAGTCAGGACAAGACTGCCCGGAGACCGTTTTCGGCCTTTGGGAATGAAAGGGAGCAAAAAACTCAAAGAGTATTTCATTGACGTTAAAGTGCCTCAGACCGAGCGGGATACGGTTCCGCTGGTATGTGACAGCCAGGGTATTCTTTGGATTGCCGGGTATCGTCAAAGTGAAACAGCTAAAGTTACCGGTCAAACTACAAAATTTTTAAAACTTGTCATGACTAAACAGGAGGATTTTTGAATATGAGTTATAATATGATGGAGGATGTGGAGAGAATACTAATCAGTGAAGCTGAACTGGCGCAAAGAGTTAAAGAACTTGGGGCTCAGATCACTGCCGACTATACTGGCAAGGAAATCCTGATGATTGGAATTTTGCGCGGGGCGGTTCTTTTCATGTCGGATCTTATGCGGGCGATCAGTTTGCCGGTATCTCTGGATTTCATGGCGGTATCCAGTTATGGAGTATCTACAACTTCCAGCGGTGTGGTACGCATAATGAAAGATTTGGATGAAAATGCCGAGAACAAGCACGTGCTGATTGTAGAGGATATCATTGATTCCGGACTTACTCTTAACTATCTTGTCGATAATTTAAAATCCCGCCGGCCGGCCAGCGTAAAAATTTGCACTCTTCTTAGCAAACCTGACCGCCGGAAGGCAGAAGTACAAATTGCTTACAATGGATTTACCATTCCAGATTATTTTGTAGTTGGGTACGGTTTGGATTTTGCGGAAAAGTACCGCAATTTCCCCTTTATCGGGGTGCTGAAGCCGTCGGTGTACCAATCAGCCAAGCAATCAGCCAAGATTTAATTTTTCGGTCAAATATAATTGTCAGTAAGAATTTGTTATGCTATAATAATACGATATGAATAGTCTATTATTTTTCACGATTCGCCAATTGTCTTTGCGTGGTCCAGCGAGAGGAGGGCTACTTTTTGAACAAATTTTTCCGTAATGTAAGCTTCTATTTATTGATTATCATCATTGCAATATCGATAATCGACTACTATTCATCCCGAACGACTCCCAAGCAGGAAATCAGTTATACCCAGTTTCTGAAACAGGTTGAAGAGCAAAACGTTGAACGGGTAACGATAGTGGATAACGCCATTAAAGGCAAACTTAAGGACGGCCAGGAGTTTACTACCGTCACTCCTAATGATCCTACCCTGATCAATCAGTTAAGAGAAAAGGGCGTGGACATTAAGGCCGAACAACCGCCACAGCCTCCCTGGTGGACGACGATATTCTCTTCGATTTTGCCGATGCTGCTTTTGATTGGTGTATGGTTCTTCATCATGCAGCAGACCCAGGGCGGCGGCAATCGGGTAATGTCCTTCGGAAAATCGCGGGCAAAGTTACATGGCGAGGATAAAATCAAGGTGACATTTTCAGATGTTGCCGGCGCCGATGAGGCTAAACAGGAACTGGAAGAGGTTGTTGAATTTTTGAAACACCCCAAAAAGTTTAATGATTTGGGGGCTAGAATCCCGAAAGGAGTTCTTTTGTTCGGACCGCCGGGAACGGGTAAAACTCTTTTGGCCCGTGCGGTAGCCGGTGAAGCGGGGGTCCCGTTTTTCAGCATTAGTGGTTCAGATTTCGTGGAAATGTTCGTCGGGGTAGGCGCATCCCGGGTACGGGACCTATTCGAGCAAGCCAAGAAAAATGCTCCCTGTATTGTATTTATTGACGAAATTGACGCCGTTGGCCGTCAGCGCGGCGCCGGTCTTGGCGGGGGACATGACGAGAGAGAGCAGACCCTTAACCAGTTGCTCGTAGAAATGGACGGATTTGGCATTAATGAAGGAATTATTATTATTGCCGCTACCAACCGGCCGGATATTCTTGATCCGGCGCTGTTGCGCCCTGGCCGTTTTGACAGGCAGATTGTGGTGGACCGGCCGGATGTCAAAGGCCGCCTCGAAATCTTAAAAGTGCATACCCGTGGTAAACCGTTGGCCAAGGAAGTTGATCTAGACGTACTTGCCAGAAGAACAGCCGGTTTTACCGGTGCCGATCTGAGCAACTTGGTCAATGAGGCAGCTCTTTTGGCTGCCCGGCGCAATAAAAAACGAATTGAAATGTATGAATTGGAAGAAGCCGTGGAACGGGTGGTAGCCGGGCCTGAGCGTAAGAGTAGGGTAATCAGCGAGAAAGAGCGCAACCTAACGGCTTACCATGAGGCGGGTCATGCTTTGGTCGGCATGCTCTTAACCCATACGGACCCGGTTCATAAAGTATCCATTATTCCCAGAGGGCGGGCCGGCGGCTATACGCTTATGCTCCCAAGAGAAGACCGGTATTACGCTACCCGGACGGAACTTTTGGAACAGCTTAAAACACTTCTTGGCGGACGGGTCGCGGAAGACGTGGTGCTGGGAGAAATTAGCACTGGCGCTCAGAATGATCTGGAACGGGCCACCGAGCTGGTAAGAAAAATGATCACCGAGTTCGGTATGAGTGAAGTGCTGGGTCCAATTACCTTTGGCCGGAAGCAGGAGCAAGTATTTTTGGGACGTGATATTGCCCGGGACAGGAACTACAGCGAGGAAGTCGCTTACTCCATTGATAAAGAGGTTCGCCGGCTGATTGAAGAAGCATACTCAAACACCGAGGAAATGCTGAAAAATAATATTGATAAATTACACCTTATAGCTAACGCGCTGCTTGCGCGGGAAACACTGGAAGCTGAGGAACTGGAGCAGCTTATGAAAGAGGGCCAAATTACAGAGAAGCCGAAAGACGAAGATGAACCGGCGCCGGTTATTGCGGCTCCCGGGCCGGATGATGGCACAGGCCCCAAAATCGTTTATAGCTTTGGTCTGACTCACTTACGTTAGCAGACAGAATAAAATAGTAAAAAAGGGAAAAAACGGCAGAATATCTGCCGTTTTTATGTTATTATAGAAGCATATAGCAATAATTGGAACCTTATGGTTGTGGCAATTTATATGCGGATGTGTTATGTTAAATCAGGGGAGATTACTATACTTTGCGAGGTGAATTATGTTTCGGAGAATGGTGTCGTTATTCGCTATAGTCGCTATTATTGGTTTCCATGTTTTACCTGTGCAAGCGGCTGAGCGGAATTGGGGTAATGAAATCACAGGGGATGTAAGAACATTTGACGGAAAAGTTGGTATATATGCCAAGAATTTAAGGACCGGCCGGGTATTTGACATTAACCAGAATGATGTTTTCCCGACTGCGTCTACCAGTAAACTGGTGGTAGCGCTTGCTACCTACAAATTTCTATATCCGCAAGTCCCGGGGGAAAAAAAGAATCTATACGAAACAGATATTGAGTCGATGATAACAGTCAGCGATAACCAATCCTTCTATGATTTATTGGACGAGATTGCCGCCGTGGAATCCGATTCCCTGGTCCGGGTAACAAAGGACTTGGGACTGAAGCAAACCCAGATACATAGCCAAGAGGCAAAGGAAAAATACAACTACCAGAGTGTGACCACTCCTTTCGAGATGGCAAAGGTTTTTGAGGCTATTTATCGAGAAAGATATTTGGGCAGGGAACAATCTGTAGTACTTAAAGACTATTTGGCCAACACTATTTTTCATGATGAAATACCTCGCTTTATGCTGACAAAAGTTATGCACAAAGTAGGTCAGTTGGACAACCTCCTGTGTGACGTCGGCATTGTTGATGACGGCAAAGATCAGATATTGATCAGTGCATATACGATCACGGATCGTCCGGAAGACTACGCCAGTGACTTTATCGCCAACACTTCCGCCAAACTCTATAATGCTTTAAGGCAAAAATAATACAGCCAGCCCGCAACGGGCTGGCTAAAAATTTATATTAGCCTAAACAAAATCCTGGCCTACGCCGGCACTTCCCTGCCGCTCATGCTGCTGGTGACTTCCCAGAAAAATACCTCCCTGCTGCAAATTATGAATCTTAACATGATTATTACCGAGATTGCCAGAGCTTTAACCGGAAGTATCGGGCTGATTTGCGCCATTCCGCTTACCGCGGTAATTACGGCGTTGCTGTTAAATAAAAAATAATTCCCTCGTTCTTAGCAGATACTAAGAAGTGCGAACAGCAAAAGAAAACGTCGAAAGGGAGCGGTGTGATGACAAGTGCGCCTGAATATAATCGGATATGCAAGCTTAAAGATGCCAGGAACTTTGGATATGCTGTAGCCGGAGATCCTGGCGGCAAACCTGTTTTTTTTCTGGGCGGCTTTCCCGGCTCGCGTTTTGACGGTTTGGCTATCGACGAACCGGCCCGGCAGGCTGGATTGAAAATAATATCCATCGACAGGCCGGGATTTGGCTTGTCGGACTTTCTGCCGAAGCGAACTTTTGGTGATATAGCGGGAGATATTGGACAACTGGCAAACGAATTGAAAATCAATAAGTTTGCTGTGATGGGTATTTCCGGCGGCGGCCCCTATGCGGCCGCCTGCGCCATGTCAATGCCGGACAATATTACTTCAACGACTTTGGTTTCTAGTATCTGCCCCATAAATACACCTAAACTGTTGCATGGCATGAAGCCTTTTTACCGGCGCCTTATAAAATTCTCGTCTTATACTACCATTGGGCTTCGCTTGGCTATCCTCAGACAGATGAAGCTAGCCAAGAAAGATTCACTCGGGTATTTTCTTGACATATTAAAGTTCAACCCCCCTTGCGACCAAATTGCGATTTTGAATTCCCGCATTCACGATTTAGCTTTGTCCACGGCCAATGAGGCCTATAGGCACGGGGTTGCACCCGTGCTGCATGAAGCCCGTCTTTATATGCAGGACTGGGGATTTGACCTGGGCCAGGTACGATCCAAAGTCATCATATGGCATGGGGCAAAAGATGAGATGACGCCAATTGCCATGGGGGCATACCTGTCTAACCGGATTCCGGTCGCTGAGGTGCATTTTTGCGAGGACGAAGGTCATTTCCTGCTGCTGAATCGGGCAAGGCAAATACTGAAGCAGGTGGCGGAAAATTTTTGAGTCCGGAAGCCGAAAGATAAGGATGACTTGCTGAAAAGAAAAATGCAGCCTGTCCCTGATAGGGGCGGCTGCATTTTTCTTGCGGTGAGTGGCCGGATAATTGATAATTTTTATCGCTCTAGCCTAGGTTCGGCGTTAGCCAGGTTTTCTGATCCTGGCACAAATTTTTTATTGCTTAAAAAGAAGGTAAGGATCAGGCCCAGAAATAAGATTACGGAAGCGGAACCAAAGGTATAATAAGTGGCCTGACTTTCGAAATTATCTTTGAGGAAGGCAACAATCTGAGGGCCGACGATTCCGCCGCAGCCCCAGGCAGTGAGGATAGTACCGTAAACAACCGGCATCACCTTTGGCCCAAAGACGTCAAGCACAAAGGAAGGCATAGCCCCGAAGCCGCCGCCGTAACACAGCAGGATATAACAGACAAGAACGCCGAAAATAATCGGATTACTGACGAACAACAAAGCAACAAAGACCACGAACTGAGTGCCGAGGATGAAACGGAAAGCCTGTACCCGGCCGATTTTATCAGACAGTCCGCCCCAAAAGAAACGGCCCAGCCCATTAAACACCGAACTGACGGCAATCAATGTAGCGCCGGCAGCGGCCAGCCCGGCCACCACTTGCGGGTCAGTCAGCGTAGCCGGATCCATCCCCTGTTTCAAAAGATCCTGCAGCAGGGGGGACTGAAAACCAATAAACATAATGCCGGCAATAATGTTGAAAAAGAATATTGTCCACATCGACAGAAATTTGCCCGAGAGAATACACTGCCTGGCGGTAATGTTATCCTGTGAGGCCTGGCCGCCGGCAACCGCAGGCGGAGTGTAACCTTTCGGCAGGAAGTCGGGAGGCGGATTCACAAGGAAATAACCGGCGGGCAGGGTGACGATAAGCATAGCCGTACCGGCATAAGAGAATACTTGGACAAGACTGCCGCCGGTTACGGACATCAGGAAGGGGGCCAGGAACTTGGCCATAATCAGGGCGCCAAACCCAAAACCCATAACAACCATTCCCGTGATGAAGCCTTTCTTGTCTGGAAACCACTTGGCGACAGTTGCCACCGGCGTTACATAGGCAAGGCCCGCCCCTATACCGCCGATAACACCATATCCGAGATAAAGAAGCGGCAGATTTTGGGTATCGAGGGCATAGGCCGCACCAAAATAACCGGCGCCAAACAGGGCGCCGCCAGTCATGGCAAGTTTTCGCGGACCAAACTTGGGGAGGTTGATACCGCCCCAGGCGGCTGCCAATCCAAGGGAAAAAATAGCTAGGCTAAATGCCCAGGCAACTTGGGAGTTAGTCCAGTTATTCGCCGCCATAATCGGCTGCTGGAAAAAACTCCAGGCATAAACGGTCCCCAGTGCCAACTGCAGCACGGTTCCCATGATGGCTATCAGCCATCGGTTGGGAACATTTTGTAATTCTGTTCTCATAATTTCCTCCTCTTAAATCAAACTAAACCATACATAACCAAATATTTTGAAAATAAAAACCTACATTTTGTATTATAAACAGTATGGAAATAAAATTCAATATGTTTTTAATCGTTTTAGTTTAATTATGTTAGTGAAAGCTTGCGACGGGAGGTATTGAAAAATAATATCCATCGGCAATCGGCAGGCCGGGATCTTGGCTTGCCGGATTTTCTGCACTGTTGCTGGGAATTCAATATACTTAGGACTGATAGTCCGGAAGATGACTTGCTGAAAAGAAAAATGCAGCCTGTCCCTGATAAGGGCGGCGGCATTTTTGCGGTGAGTGGCTGGGTAATTTCAGTTTCAGTTTGCGGCGGGGACGGAGCTAATCGTCACAGGTAAAAAAATTCTTACTCTAAAACAAGGATTTAGAAAATCTCGGGACGAATTTATAACATTATGTTATTTCGTCCCTAAGATGGGCAATGTTGGGAAATGAAATAAAGGACACGAGGACACTATGAAAGCATTACTGAAAGGCCTGATAGTGGTATTACTAACAACTATCCTGTTGGGTTGCCAAAAGGCATCTAGCCCGGTAATATCTGGTCCGGAACACGCCGTAAACGATGTAACCGCATATTTCCCGAGTGAATCCAATATGATCTGGGTTTATCAGGGAGAGGGCAACGAATTTGCCGGCTTTACCCGGCGGGTGATGATTCGGCAAGGCAATCGGGTGCAGTTTAGTGAAGACAACGGTGGTACAAAAATGATGATGGTGTTCCAGGTTTCAGCAGGAGAGGTAAAGCGGACGTTTTTTGTACCTGAATTCTATACGGATAAGAATATGCTGAATGAACCGGATAATCTGGCGGAAGTGATACTAAAGGCACCGTTAAAAAGCGGTGCTGTGTGGCAGGATGCAAGAAACAGGCGGGAAGTGCTGGGTATTAGCGAGAAGATAACAGTACCGGCCGGTACTTTTGAAAACGTGGTTAAAATCAAGGTTACTCCTTTACAGGGAGGACCTCAAGGCAGTCAATTATTAGAATACTACGCGCCTAATACGGGATTGATTTTGCGGGAATTTACCGCCGGGGATAATTTCAAAGTTTTGTCAAAACTAGATAATTTTAAGCCTTGATCCAATTTTGAAGACACCCACTTCTATAAGTGGGTGTTACCACTTCCAAACTTCGGTGGGGGTAGAGTCCCCCACCGAAGCCCCGAAGTTTAGCAGAAGCTAAACGAGTTCACTATTCCAATACTTCCGTAAACAGGATCACGGTCACAATATCGTCTTGATTTACCGGAGTATTGTAGGTCCTGGAAAGGAACTGCTGCATTTGGCTAATGCTGGTGATATTGGGATTTTCTATTTGTAGATCCTGGCGGGAAAGATTCGATATTTTTTTTACCAGAATTCGGTCGATAATAGCAGTATATACTTTTTTCCTGCCGGCAACCGGTTTGCCTACCGTTATCCAGACTACTTCGTCTTCACAATATTTTTTGGTTTTATCACCTAAACGTACGGTACCCTGTTGGCGATAATCCTTGTCGCCGGCACGGCAGTAGTAGTTTTCCGGTGAAAAGTTTATTGATTTCATAGTAGACCTCCGGCTGTTAAATGTTTTAAACGGCTTTCTTTAGACGGCATTGCCGGTAAATCGGGTTCGAAAATGCAAAAATGGCGCCGGTGGTAAAATTAATATTTACCATAAGCGCCATTGCTTAAAAAAAGTCTTTGATATGAATAGGGTAGCATACTGCCAGGGGAAAAACTATGGGATATCCTAACAAAGATAGAGGGTGTCAATTGGGCATATATCACGAAGAAATATGGGTATTTTGTTGACCTTATTAATAAAATTTGATATCCTTAAAGAATCATATAATAATCATATACTGAGCGTTCATAATCACATTCAAATGTGATTTAGTCGAAGAAGACTGTAATGTCGTGCATCCATGACATTATAGTCTTCTTTTTTAGATTATGCTTTGTATTGGGGAGAAGGGCGGGGATGACAGGATGATAAGTTGCCGGGAAGTGATAAATCTGCGTTCACTGGCTAAGATTAAGGTTGTGGCGGGTCATGCCGGTTTGGACCGGATTGTGCGCTGGGTACATTTTCTCGATCTGCCGGATGTTGTCCCCTGGGTACAGGGGGGAGAGCTGCTTTTTATTACCGGCATAGGATTGAACGGTGATACGCAAAGGCTGGCAGATGTTGTGCGGGGCATTATCGCTAAAAAATTGGCTGGGCTGGTAATTTATATTGGCCCTTATATAAAAGAAACTCCGGTCGAGGTCATCACTTTGGCGGAGGAAGCAAAGTTTCCGGTTTTTGAACTGCCATGGGAGGTCAAGCTTGTCGAGGTGACTCAGGAAGTATGCAGTTTTATTGTGATGAAACAAACGGAAGAACGGTCGCTAAACGATCTTTTGGAACAGATTCTTTTCCGTTCGTTGGAAGACCCGGAACTGTTGAGTCAACGCGCAGCCTATTACGGCTATGATTTGTCCAAACCGCATCAAGTAGCCATCATAAACCCTACTAATTTAGCATTATTCATCCAGGAGAAAAATCTGAAAGACGAAAAGGCGTTAGTTGCCTTTAAGATACGGTTTGAACAAACAGTACGTGAGATTTTAACCATGCGCAGCACAAAAATCCTTTCGATGCTGCGGCTGGACGAAGTTATTTTACTACTGCCCCATGAGAAGAAAATCACAGGATCGCGGTATAATATTGCGATCTTAGCAGACATTGTGGAGAAACTTTCTGCTAAGATGCCCGGTTTAGAGATAGCGGCGGGTTTAGGCGGGAGATTTGAAGATTTGCGTGGCGCCAGGCCGAGCTATATTCAGGCTAATAAAGCCCTGCGGTTTGCCGCATTTAAGACTGTCTCCCGGCCGATTTATGCCTATGAACGTCTGGGAATTTATAAGCTGTTATTCGAGATCGAGCCCGCTAAGCTGGCTTCCTATTATCAGGATGTGATCCAGCCGCTCAATGACTACGATAACGATCAGCAAATGGAGCTGGTAGCCAGCCTGTTTGCTTACTTTGAAGAAAATGGCAATGCCGTAAAAACTGCCAGGCGACTCTTTGTCCACCGCAATACATTGGACTATCGTCTGAAAAAGGTTGAGGAAATCACCGGGAGAAATTTAAATGATGCCTATGACCGCCTGACGCTGCAATTGGGTGTAATTATCGGGAAACATTTGACCCGTGAAGTTGATGATTTATTGTAATACTTAAAGCTTAGCGAGCTTAATGAGTTTAATGAACTTAATAAGATCACAAAATATGCAAGCGTATTTTATGAGATATGCACATAGACGTATGGGGCCATATTTGTTACATTTTATACATAAATAAATCAGTAACAATGAGTGTGAGTGCTTTCAAAAACAACAATTGTATTTAGCAATGACGCTGAATCAATATCCGCGGGATATTATCAGCGTTTTTTGTTTTGAATGGCTCATTTCAGAGAGGGGTCTTATAATGGGCAAGCCGGAAAAACTTACGGAAGGACTTTTGCAAAGAAAAAATAATGCAGTTGCAAGAGGGATATCAAACTCCACCACAATTTTTGTTAAAGAGGCAAGGGGAGCTGTTATCACAGATGTAGAGGACAGGCAATTTCTTGATTTTTATGCGGGTATTGGCACTCTTAACGTCGGTCATTGCCCGGAACCGGTGGTCAAAGCTATCCAGAGCCAGGCGGCGAAATTACTCCATTCCTGTTTCATGGTGACTATGTACGAGCCTTATGTCGCTTTGGCTGAAATGCTAAATTCGATAACACCGGGGTCATTTCCCAAAAAGACGATGTTTGCCAACAGCGGGGCGGAAGCAGTGGAAAATGCAGTTAAAATCGCCCGGCATGCCGCCAAAAAGACAGGTATTATTTCTTTTGAATGTGCTTTCCACGGACGTACGCTAATGACCATGAGCCTTACCAGTAAAGTGAAACCGTATAAATATGGATTCGGTCCCTTGGCGCCGGATATTTACAAGGTTCCGTCCGCCTATTGCTACCGTTGTCATTATCAGTCCACATACCCCGGCTGCGGCCTGCATTGTCTGGATAATTTCGAACGTTTTTTCACAGCGGAAATTGACGCCGAACATATTGCGGCAATGATTATCGAACCCATTCAGGGCGAAGGCGGGTTCCTGGTACCGCCGCCGGAGTTTTTGCCAGGTTTAAAATCCATCTGTGAAAGTAAGGGAATTTTGTTTATTGCCGACGAGGTGCAAACTGGTTTTGCAAGAACCGGGAAAATGTTTGCGGTGGAACACTGGGGGGTCGAACCTGATTTAATGACGACAGCCAAATCCATTGCCGCCGGTGTACCCTTAAGTGCTGTAACCGGCAAAGCGGAGATTATGGATGTGCCGGAACCCGGCAATATTGGCGGAACTTATGGCGGCAATCCTCTGGCCTGCGCTGCCGGGCTGGAAACTATCCGCTTTATTCAGGATAACGGTCTTTGCGGCCGGGCAGAGGTGATTGGCCGTCAGACTATGACAAGGCTGAAGGCTTTGCAGGAAAGATGTCCGGCAATCGGTGATGTCCGGGGCCTTGGCGCCATGATTGGCATCGAACTGGTCAAAGACAGGCAAACGAAAGAGCCTGCTAAACAGCTAGTGGGAAAAGTTGTGGCCGATTGCTTGCAGCAAGGGCTTATCATCCTTGGCGCCGGCATATACGGCAATGTGATTCGCTTGTTAATTCCCCTGGTAGTTACCGATGAACAGTTGGACAGGGGACTGGCAATTCTGGAAGAAAGCATCCTCCGGGCCAGTGCAGTATCCTAAGTAAATACGGACAGCATTTAACACAGAAGGATTGTTTGGCGGGCAAAGGCGCTTGTCGGCAGCTTACAGCTGTTGATACGCGCTTTTTTTATATAGCTCTTATAAAAACTTATAAAAATGCTGGGAGGTATTCTCTGTGAAAAAAATTATGCTGCTTGTCTTATGTTTGCTAGTGTCCTTATCACTTGTTCTTACCGGCTGCAATGGCTTGAAGACGGAAAACCGTGATTATTACAAGGTCGGGGTTATCACTTCCCTGTCCGGCTCGGAAGCATATGGCGGTAATGTTACCCGCCGGGGTTATGAACTCTGGGCGGAAACAGTGAACAAAAAAGGCGGGATCAAGGTCGGGGATAAGTCTTACCAGGTTAAGCTGATATTTGCTGATGACCAAAGTGATCCTAACGCCGGCGCTGATGCGGTACAGCGAATGATCACATCGGAAAATGTGGACTTTATTTTAGGGCCTTATACCAGCGGTGTTACTATGGCGGTAGCGCCGATTTTAGAAAAGTACAAAGTTCCTATGATAACAGGCTCGGCGGAATCGCCGCTGATTTGGAAACAAAAATTCAAGTACACCTTTGGAACGATTCCGGCGGTTGATTTAACCGGCAGCAACCCCATCGGCACCCTGGCGAAAAATGTGCAGCCTGCTCCCAGTACCATAGCAATTCTTGGTGTGAATGATCCCTTCTCCAAGGCTGTAGCCGAAGCTTTTAAGGCGGCTGCCGAAAAAGAAGGACTTAAAGTCGTTAAATATGATATTGTCCCGGCGGGAACCGACTTCACCCCGTTGATCAGCGCTATTAAGGGGCTAAATCCCGACATTCTCGCTGTCGGCGGTCATGAAAAAGAACATATGGAAATAATCAAAGCTTCGAAATCCCTTGGCCTTATGCCTAAAGTATTTTTAATGCACTATGGCATTACTACTCCTGACTTCATCAAAAATTTAGGCAAGGATTCTGATTTCGTTATGGGGGCTACGACCTGGACGCCGGACCTAAACTACAAAGATGAAGTTTTTGGTTCAACGAAAGAATATGTGGAAGCAGCTAAGCTTCGCTATGGCACTACCCCTGACTATACGGAAGCCGCCTGTGCGGCAACCGGGGAGATTTTTGCCGCCGCCCTGGCCAAAATTAATGCTCCCCCCGCCCTCAACGAAGAGCAGCGGGAAAAACTGGCCAAAGCCCTGGAAGAAGTGAAACTGGAGACTTCTTTATATGGTCCCATTCAGTTTGCCACCGACGGCAACTGGTATCATAATAATACCGGCTTAAAAGCGCTGACCATTCAGCTTATGAATGGCGAGCAAGTCATCGTCGGACCGAAAGAAGTTAAGCTGAAAGATCCGGTTTATCCGGTGCCGGCGTTAAGTTCCCGGTAAATAAGGCAAGTCAGGCCTTTGGAAGCCACCGTACAGGCAAAGGCGCATTACGGTGGTTTCCCTTATCTTCAATACCGATAAGAAGGTGTAAAAAATATGGAACTGGTGATACAAACTTTGATCAACGGCTTATTAATCGGCGGTATCTTTATCATGATTGCCGTTGGATTTTCGTTAG
The DNA here is from genome assembly GCF_003966895.1 of Methylomusa anaerophila. Classification (NCBI taxonomy): domain Bacteria; kingdom Bacillati; phylum Bacillota; class Negativicutes; order Selenomonadales; family Sporomusaceae; genus Methylomusa; species Methylomusa anaerophila. The sequence continues at coordinate 2,138,017 of NZ_AP018449.1, forward strand.
CCTTCGGGGTTATGGACATCATTGATTTCGCCGTAGGTGAATGGGTGATGCTCGGGGCATTTGCGGCTTATTGGGTACAGACTTTATTTAAGATTGATCCTTTACTGATATTGCCTTTTATTTTCCTGCTTTTCGGCGCTGTCGGCTATTCCTTTCAGCCTGTATTGCAGAGCGTCATTAATATCAAACATCGCAGCGCGGCTTTGATGGCCCTGGCTTTTACCTTCGGCTTATCGACTTTTTTCCGGGGATCGGCCCTGACTTTGTGGGGGTTTAATAACCGTAACATTACCACATTTTTGTCTGATCAAAGCATTACTATTCTCGGTATCACATTACCGGCGTTGCGGTGTGTGGCGACTGTTACCGCCATTATTACAACAGTGGCATTCATGCTGTTCCTCAAAAAAACCAGAACGGGAGTTGCCATCCGGGCTGCCGCTGAGAATAAAACGGTTGCCGGATTAATGGGAATAGACGGAACCCAGGTATCCCGGCTTGTTTATGCAATGTATGCGGCCTTGACCGGTATGGCCGGGGTTTTTATCGGCGCCATTTTTTCCGTAAATCCGGATATGGGGCTCAGGTATACCGCCTTTGCCTTTTTTGTGGTCGTGGTTGGCGGCATGGGGTCTTTGTCCGGCGCTATCGCCGCCGGGTTGCTCCTTGGCCTGTTAGCCAGCTTTGTATCAGTATATATTGGCGGCAGCTATGTTTTTTTGGTACTGTTTATGTTTCTGTTCATGATTCTCATCTTTTTGCCCAAAGGCGTTTTGGGTAAAGGAATTTAAAGGGGGGGTTAATGGTGAAGTCCCTGAACAATTTCCGGTTGATCAGTTATGGTATGCTTGTTGTTTTGCTTTGTGCGTTGCCCTTTGCTTTACCTACCTTTTGGGTCCGCATTGCGACCGGAGTATTTATGTGGGTAGGCTTGTCCTTAAGTTGGAACATGATTGGAGGATATATGGGATATGTTAGCTTCGGACACGGCGCCTTCTTTGGCGTCGGCGCTTATATAACCGGCCTCTTAATGACCATACAGGGTTTTTCCTTTTTGCCGGCAATGTTAATTTCAGGCATTTTGACCTGTCTTTTTGCCGGTTTTGTTGGTTATACCACATTGCGCTTAAATGGCGCCTATTTTGCTATCGGAACATGGGCTTTTGCCGAGATGATGCGTCAGACGGTGCTGGTGTTGCCTTTTACCGGCGGGCCTAACGGCCTCAGACTGCCCCCGGAAGTCAACGAAAATTTATTCTTTTTCTTAATGCTGATACTGGCACTCATAGTGCTGGCCTGTTGTTACATCGTGTTTGAGAAAAGCTCTTTCGGCTTGAAAGTCAGAGCAATCCGGGAAGAGGAAACGGCGGCTCAGAGTCTGGGTGTTAATACCGTGTGGGTGAAGATTCAGGTGTTTGCCATCAGTGCTTTGTTTCCGGGGATTATCGGCGCCGCTTATGCCTATTGGATGACTTATATCCATCCCGACAGCGTGCTTGGCCCATTGATTGCCGACCAAATGGTGGTGATGGTACTCCTGGGTGGTATTGGCACTTTGTACGGTCCGATTATCGGTGCGGCCGCGATGTATATTGGCAACCGCATCATTTGGATTACCTGGGGTGACAGTTCCGGCTACCTGATCATCCTTGGCCTGGCAATCTGTTTGATTATTCGCTTCCTGCCGCAAGGACTGGTCAATTTAGGGGTATTGGGCAGAATGCGGGTCAGATTGGATAAAATGATTTTATGCCGGACTGAGGCGCGAGAGGAGGCTTCGAAATGAGCATAATTGAAATTGAGGGCCTGAATCATTTTTTCGGGGGACTGAAAGCCATCGACAATTTTAATTTAACTGTCGCGGCAGGTAAAGTTCACGGAGTGATTGGTCCTAACGGGGCGGGTAAAACTACGCTTTTTAATTTAATAACCGGCGCATTCAAGCCAAATAACGGCAAAATTTATTACCGGGGAGTTAATATTGCCGGCAGGAAGGCCCATCAGATCGCCCGGATGGGCATGGCGAGGACGTTTCAAAACCTGAGGCTTTTTGGTGATTTGACAGTGGCCGAGAACATTCAGGTTGGCAGGCTTCATCATCACCAAAGCCGGAAAAAAGAACAGAATCCTTTTGGCCATGACGAAAAAGCTGTTCTTCAAAATTTATTAAATATAGCCGGACTTTCCAGCCGGGCCGGGAAAAAAGCCAGCAGCCTCCCCTACGGTTTGCAGCGCAAGCTGGAGATTGCCAGGGCTGTGGCAACTGAGCCTGAAGTGTTGCTCCTTGACGAGCCGGCTGCGGGTATGAACCCTATCGAAGTTTTGAATTTGGTGGACTTAATCCGGGATATTAAGAATCAGTTCGGTCTTACCATTATTTTAATTGAGCATCAAATGAAACTGGTTGACGCATTGTGTGATTATATTACGGTGATGAATTTCGGCGGCGTGATCGCCCAGGGAAATCCACAGGCTGTTAAGCAGGACCCGCTGGTTATTAAAGCGTATCTTGGGTTGGGGGAAGTAGGCTGATGGCTGATATGGAAATAATTTTGTCAGTAAACAATTTAGAAGTGGTGTATGGCGGGATTAAGGCGCTGCAGGGCATTTCCTTTGTAGTAAACCGCGGCGAAATTGTCACTCTTATTGGGGCAAACGGCGCCGGCAAATCCAGTACCTTACGGGCCATTTCCGGTGTGGTCCCTGCCGGCGCGGGTTCCATTATTTTTAAGCAAAAAGAAATTACCAATCTGCCGTCGCATTTGATTGCCCGTGGCGGTTTATCGCATGTACCGGAAGGACGGGGCGTTTTTACTAAATTATCGGTGGAAGAGAACTTAATTGCCGGCAGCTACCTGCGCCAGGATAAACCGCAGATTGCCAAGGATATGAATAATGTGTACGAAATGTTTCCCCAACTGGGCGAACGTAAAAAACAGCTGGGCGGCAGCCTTTCCGGCGGGGAACAGCAGATGCTTGCCATCGGGCGGGCCATCATGAGCGGCGCCGAAATGCTTCTGCTGGATGAGCCTTCCATGGGGCTGGCCCCGTTGATTGTGCAAGAAATTTTCGGGATTATTAAGCGCATCAATTCTACAGGCAAGACGGTTTTGCTGGTGGAGCAAAATGCCAATCAGGCCTTAAAGGTGGCCAATAGGGCATATATATTGGAAACCGGGCGGATTATAATGGCCGGCAATGCCGTCGAAATGATTGACAATCCTGAAATTAAGCGGGCTTATTTAGGCGGTCATTAAAGGATTTATAATGAATTTAAAACTTTAAAGGGAGAGACTTGCCAATGAATGACTTTACTTTTGTCCTGCCAACAAAAGTGATTTTTGGGGCCGGGGCGATAAAAAATATTGTTGATATTTGTAAAAGCCGGCACCTGGGCAAAATTTTCATTGTTACCGGCCGGACATCTACCAAAAACTCGCCTCATTTTCAGGATATTCTTGCCCTGCTTGAAAATTCAGGGCTGCCGGTCCGGGTATTTTCCGAGGTTGAAGCAGATCCCAGTGTGGAAACGGTAGACCAAGGCACGGCACAATTAATGGCATTTCAAGCCGATGCAGTGCTGGCTTTTGGCGGGGGCAGCCCGATGGATGCGGCTAAGTCCATGAGCATGGTCAGCGCCAACGGCGGGTCTATTCAGGATTATTTGCGCGGCAGGCGTTCGATTGTCAAACGCGGCGTTCCTCTGATTTGTATACCCACAACTGCGGGTACGGGCAGCGAAGTAACTGCCGCGGCCGTCACCACGGATAAACAAAGCAAGGAGAAAATCGGCATTTCCCATGAATTTATGATGCCGCTGCTGGCGATTGTTGACCCTCTTCTCCATGTCAGTATGCCTCCCGCCGTCACTGCTGCCACTGGTATCGACGCCTTGACCCACGCCATGGAAGCCTTTGTCGCGGTGAAAGCCAATCCGGTTACCGACAGTCTCGCGATTCAGGCGATTAAACTTATTGGGAGTAATTTACGGGCGGCCTATGCTCAGGGAGATGATTTAACGGCCCGCAGCAATATGGCTTTGGCCAGCCTTATCGCCGGAGCGGCTTTTACTAATGCCGGGCTGGGGGCCGTTCATGGCATCGCCCACCCCATAGGCGCCCGGTTTGGCATTTCTCATGGCGTGGCTAATGGTATTGTTCTCCCTTATGTGATGGAATATTATTGGCAGGACGGCAATGCTAAGTTTCGTGATATTGCAGCCGCATTGGGGGAAGATGTTCAGGGCAGGGCGGACAGGGAAGCCGGCTGGAAAGCCATTGCGGCTATTAATAAACTCAAACAGGACATTGCCATTCCTGACACGTTAGCTGCTGTGAATATTGCCGGTGAAGCACTGGAAGATATCGTAAAGGACGCGGCTACCTACCGGTTGCTGTCCAATAGCCCGCGGCGTTTAACAGTAGAGGACTTACGGATTATCGTCGGCAGAGCGTTTGGTAATTGCTGAAATTTGTATTATAATTTATTATAATTGTTATGCCCTACAGTTTATATAAACTGTAGGGCATTTGTCACATTATTAAGAAAAGCTTGCGGCAGAAGATAAAGGTATTAGAAGGCCTTGTTTGCTAAGCGATTTTTTTCTGAAACTTTATTATACTAACAGTCAATGTTATTACTATGAATGTGGTTAAGGCGGCGAATTGAGTATACAGGAAGTTAAGCCCCACCCCTTTTAGTATAATGCCGCGCATGATTTGTAAATAGAAGGTAAGCGGCAGAATATTGCCGAGTAAGTTGAAAAACAAAGGCATAGCTTCCCGGGGGAACATGAAGCCTGATAATAACACACTGGGCAGGAAGATGAAGAAGGAGAGCTGCATGGCTTGCATTTGAGTTTTAGCAAAGTTTGAAATTAGAATGCCCAGCGCCAGTGAAGCGATGATGAATAGGGAGGTTAGGCCGTACAGCAATAATAGGCTGCCGCGCATGGGTAAGTCAAATATGGCTATTCCCACCATTAACGCCAGTGTTACCTGGACGTAGCCGACAAAGATATAGGGTATGATTTTGCCCAGCATTAGCTCGTATGACTTCATCGGCGTCACGATGAGCTGTTCCAGCGTGCCTCGTTCTCTCTCCCGGACAATTGCCATGGATGTAATCATAACCATGGTCATAGTGAGGATCATGCCCAGTATTCCGGGAACCATGTAGTATGCGGTTACAAAATCCGGATTGTACCAAGGGCGGATGCGGATGTCATAGGGAGCATAAAATTGTTTCCCCAGAGTGCTTTGCATTCTTTGGATAAGAATTTCCTGGGATTTCATCTGCCCTATGATTTGGGCCGTACTGATAGCCGAGTTAGCCGCCAAAGAATCGGAAGCATCTACGATTACCTGCACCGAAGCTTGACGCCCATGGTTAATGTTTTCGGTAAAGTCCGGCGGAATAATAATGCCGACTTTTGTTTTACCCTGTTCAATGTGATCAGTTACTTCCTGAAAACTGCGGGCGGTGTAATTGATGTCAAAATAGCCGCTGGCAGTGAACGCGGACAGTAAGTCCCGGCTTTCTTGCTGGAGGGATTGATCAAAGACGATGGTGGACAGGTGCTTTACGTCGGTGTTGATGGCAAAGCCGAAAACCAAAAGCTGAATAATGGGTAACGCTACCATCATGCCGAAGGTTAGCCGGTCGCGTTTCATCTGAATGAACTCTTTGATTAGCAAAGCTCTAAGCCGGATCATGCGCTCAACTCCTTGCGATTGGATTTCACATAATGGACAAATACATCTTCCAGGGAAGGGGATATGACCTTGTATGGATAAGTTTCCCAGGCAGGCATATCCTCCGGCCGGACTAGGGCGTGGAGTCCGGCCCCCTGGGCGTACACATCGATGAAGGGAAGTTTATGAGCCGTAACTTCACTTAGAAGGGCCATAGGATCGGGATGATTGATGCGAATGAGTGTGCCTTTAATTGATTGTTTTAGCCTGGCGGGAGTGTCGGCGGCAATAAGGCTGCCCTCGAAAATAAAACCGATCTCATCGCAGTGTTCGGCTTCGTCCATAAAATGGGTAGTGACCATAACCGTGGTGCCTTGGGCCGCCAGTTTATAGATAATGTCCCAGAACATGCGGCGGGATTTGGGGTCGACGCCGCCGGTAGGCTCATCAAGAAACAGGATGGGGGGATTGTGGAGTATGGAACAGCCTAAAGCCAGACGCTGCTTCCAGCCGCCGGCAAGGTTAACGGTAAGTTCTTTTTCCCGGTCTTCCAGTCCGGCCATTTGGAGCATCTCGTTGATTCGTCCGTCCTTCTGCCGGCCGGTAAGACTGTATAAGCCGGCGTAGAAATCCAAGTTTTCTTTTACTGTCAGATCGTCATAAAGACTGAATTTCTGGGACATGTAGCCGATAAAGGATTTGATTGCTTCCCCTTCTTTGGCTAAATCCACACCCAGAATGGTTCCGTTGCCGGCGGTGGGAGTGAGAATACCGCAAAGCATGCGAATGGTTGTGGATTTTCCTGAGCCGTTCGGGCCCAGGAACCCGTAGATGCTGCCGCGTTTGATTTTTAGATTTACACTATTTACGGCAGTAAAGTTACCGAATTTCCGGGTAAGGTTATAGGTTTCCACGGCATATTCATAAAGGCTGCAATCGTCCTTGGGGCATTTGACTGCAGCCTTTTCCGGGACAGCAGCAATAGGAATTCCCGTGTTCGCCGCCGGGAGATCATCGGCGGCTTTGGCGGGCTGGGAAGCTAATGACACGAATACGTCTTCTAAAGCGGCCTCTATTTCGCCAAGAGATTCAATCAGGATACCGGCCTTGCCTAAAGCTTCCCTTACAGCCGCCATTGCCGCGGCGGGGTCACTCACAACCAAATGGTATTTGTCGCCGAAAGCGTTTACGTCATGGATCAACGCCGCCGGCAGGTGGTGGCGCACATCTTTGCTGCCGGTGCTAAGTTCAAGCAAGTGAAAGGGGAAACTTTGCTTTATTTTTGCCGGCGGGTCGCAGGAGACAATATGTCCGTGATGCATAAAGGCAATGCGGGTGCATAGTTCGGCTTCATCCATATACGGCGTGGATACGACAATGGTCATACCTTCTTTGTTCAGCCCGTAGAGCATTTGCCAAAACTCCCGCCGGGAAACCGGGTCAACGCCTGAAGTGGGTTCATCCAGGAAAAAAATTTTCGGTTTGTGCATCAGGCCTGCCGCCAGCGCCAGTTTTTGTTTCATGCCGCCGGATAGGTTATCGGCCAGTCGGTCTTTAAACGGCAAAAGCTTGGTAAATGTCAGGATTTCCTTGGCCCGTTGCTCAATGCCGGCGCTGCCGGCGCCGTAAAGGGAACCTATCAGCCGGATGTTTTCTATAACCGTCAAATCGCCATACAGACTAAACTTTTGCGGGACGTAGCCGATGGACTCTTTGATATTTTCCAGGCTACCCTGGTCCAGGACAGCGACACTGCCTGCCGACGGCTCGATGATTCCCAGCAGCATCCGAATGGTTGTGGTTTTGCCGGCGCCGTCAGGTCCCACCAAACCAAAAATTTCTCCCGGGAAAACTTGTAAATCAACCTGATCTACAGCAACTAAGCCGTCAAAGTGCCTGGTAAGCCCCGCAAGGTGAATGACAGGGTTCATTTCAGCACCACATCCGCCGGCATTCCCGGCTTCAAAATACCTTCAGCATTATTGATTTTAACTTTAACTGCAAAAACCATATTGGCCCGTTCATTCTCGGTCAGACTTTGCCGGGGCGTATACTCGGAATTTTGGCTGATTTCCTTAATTTCACCGCTAAAAGTACGGTCAGGGAAGGAATCCACCCTAATGACCGCGGGCTGCCCGATCTTAATAAGGCCCAATTGAGTCGAGGGTATATAGATTTTAACCCAGGAGTCTTCCATATTGCCGATGGTAGCTATCGCCGAACCGGCATTCACATATTCCCCATTTTCATAGTTTTTGGTCAGGACCAGGCCCGATAACGGAGCGGTGACAATGGTGTCCGCCAACAAGGAGCGGCTGGCGTCTACTACCGCTTTGCTGCGTTCTACTTCCAGGCGCTGGGCGGTGATTGTGTCTTCCCGGTTTCCTTCCCGGGCCAGACTCAATTTAGCCTGTGCCTGGACAAGGGAACTTTGCGCCACATCGGCGGCGGACTGGGCAGCATCCAATTGTTGACGGGAAATTGCACCTTGCTGATATAGCGTTTGGTAGCGCCGTAAATCCTCGCTTGCTTTTTCGTAGCTTGATTGACCAGACGATACTGCGGCGGCGGCCTCTTGAATCTCCTGACTCCTAGATCCTTTTTCCAAATCGCGGAGCTGGGCCAGAGCTTTGTCGAGGGCGGCTTGATCCCGGAGGAGGGAAGCCTTAAGATCCGGCCGGTCAATGGTCACAATGGTTTGTCCTGCTGTCACTCTGTCGCCGGCAATTATGGACAATCCGGTAATGTAGCCATTGGTTTTCGGGGTGATGTCCACACGGGTGACTTCAATCGTACCTGTGGCTGTAATTCCGTCTGGTCGCTTGTTCAACAGCTTGTAACCGGCGGCCGCCCCCAGAAGAATAAATACGAGAATACCAATAACTAGTTTTTTATTCATTCTTATCCTCCTTATCCTCTTTATCTTCTTTATCCTCATTGTCCCGCTGGATAATTCCGTTCAAATAGATATCAATGGCCTGGTTGACATAGTCATTGTTCTTAGCCTGAGTATCGGGGACGAAATCTTCGATTAGAGGCTTAACTAAAAAGTAAAAGTTCATCATTCCCGCTAAAGCCACCACTGCATAACTAGGCTCTATTTCCCGGCGGAAACAACCGGCAGCCAGGCTGTGACCAATGGTATTGTGCAAAATATTCTGAATTTGTTTAATGTATTTCTTTACGACGGTTTCCAGAAATTGAGTTGGGTCAACCAGCTCACGATGGATGAATTTCGATAAATACGGAAATTTAGTATGGATAGTTGCCACCGCTTGTGTGTACATGTGCAGTGTTTGAAGGGAGTCGGCCGAATCCCGGCTTTGAGCCGACTGCAGCAATTCCTGGACAGGCATGAACAGGTTTTCTAAAACCGCGGCATACAAGCCTTCCTTGCCGCCAAAGTAATAAGATATCAAAGCGCTGTTGGCCCCGGCTGCCTGGGCCAGTTCGCGGATGGATACGCCGTGGTAGCCTTTGGCGGCAAATAAAGGAGTGGCGGTTTCAATGAATTTTTTCCGCGCGTCGTTTCCCAAGGGAGTTCACCTCCGGCAAGAATTTAATCAATCGCTTAATTAAATCCTATCACGCTTATATTTTATTGACAAGAAATATTTTTGGAGATTAGCTAAATATAGCTGCAGGAAGGTACGATTATGAAAAATTATCGATCTTTAGGTTAATTTAGCAGGAAAAATACGAATTGCAAAGAACATCCATTTATATTTGCGCTCAATCCGGCGTAAATTTATTGTAACAGAATGCGGTCAGAGGTGAAGAGCGATGGTAGACCTGTTGAATGATGGCGTTTGTTCAATAAATAATAATAACCTGAATAACCTGAATAACCTGCCCAGTCCGGAGGAATGCGAAAGAATATTGGGTTTGTCGGTGGGGGATGCACGCCAAAGACATTGCCGGGCGGTGGCAAAGCTGGCCCGCCGTATCGCGCTGGCCCTGCTGCAAGCGGGACATTGCCTGGATACGGAGTTGATATTTGTGGCCGGCATGCTCCATGACGTTGCCAAGGGGCAGCCTGATCATGCGGCTTTGGGCGCTAAAATGATTGCCGGGTTGGGTTATCCGCAAGTAGCGGAAATTATTGCGCAGCATATGGATATAACCCTTAGCGGACCGGAGGTTGTCAATGCTGCCGAAGTCGTTTATCTCGCCGATAAATTAACCGAGGGTGATCGCGTGGTGGGTCTCAAAAGACGCTTTGAAATGCTGGCTGAACGGTACCCATACGATTATAAAGCTCAGGCAAGCATTAAAGCCAGGCTGACTAAGGCCGGATTAATTCAGAAAAAAATTGAAGGCATATTGGGAACTTCCATTGATAGCTGCTGGCAAGAGTAAAAACCGTAATGCATGCAGTTTAGTTGGACAATTTTCGCTGACATCCAACAAAACAGGGCTGTCTCAATTCATTGAGACAGCCCCGAAGCCTGGTTAATATTCTTCTACAACGGACTTGCTTATGCGTTTTTGGGGTCCATAATGGCGATGTCGCCTTCTTCGCCGGTACGGATTCGTACGGCGTTGGTAAGAGGATACACGAAGATTTTGCCATCGCCCATTTTGCCGGTGCGGCATACCGACTTGGCCGCTTCTACGACCCGTTCGACCGGTACTTCGCAGACCACGATTTCAATTTTGACTTTTGGCACCAGGTTGATGGCGTATTCCTGGCCGCGATAAATTTCTCTGTGGCCTTTACTCAGGCCACAACCATAAACCTGAGTCACGGTCATACCCGTTACGCTGATTTTATTCATGGCCTCTTTGAGCTCTTCCAGTTTTTCCGGGCGGGTCACTATATCAATTTTGGTTATCGGATTCATGGTTTCCCCTCCTTTGTCAGAATGACGCTGTGTTATGCCAGGGTAGTCTTATTGACGGTTACTTCACTGGTTGCGATGTTGGCGGCCGGAATGTCGAGCGGGGAACCGGTTATCAAATCCTGATACGCATAGCCGCGTTCGCCGTGTTCCGTGATGTCCATGCCCTGAACCTGCTGTTCGTCATCCGCCTTGATTTGCATGAAGGCGCCGATTACTTTGATGATAATAAATGTCATGACGGCGGCAAATACCCAGCTTGTGCCCACGCCGGCAAGCTGCTTCATAACCTGGGCGGCGTTGCCGTAAAAGAGTCCGTCGGCACCGGCCGAATTCACGCTGGTGGTGGCAAAGAAACCGGTGGCGATTGCGCCGAAGGTGCCGCCTACGCCATGAACGCCGAAGGCGTCCAATGAATCATCATAGCCCAGTTTGCGTTTGACTACCGCTACCGCGAAGAAGCAGAGAGCACCGCCGATTAATCCCATGATGATGGCCGAAAGTACAGTGACAAAGCCGGCTGCCGGGGTAATGACGACCAGACCTGCGATACAGCCGGAAACTGCGCCCAGCAAGGTCGGCTTGCCGTTATAGAGCCATTCGACGAATACCCAGGAAACCGTGGCAGCCGCGGCTGCGGCATGTGTTGTTATGAAAGCAAGTGCAGCCAGTTCGCCGGCGCCCAGGGAACTGCCGGCATTAAAGCCAAACCAGCCAAACCACAGGAGGGCGGCGCCTAACAAAGTCATCGGCAGATGATGGGGAGCCATTACGTCGCTGCCATAGCCTTTGCGTTTACCGATCATCAATGCAAATACCAGACCGGATACGCCGGAAATGATATGCACTACAGTGCCGCCGGCGAAGTCAAGTACACCATATTCGCGCAGCCAGCCGCCGACGCCCCATACCCAGTGCGCCACAGGGTCATATACCAGAGTAGCCCACAGCAATACGAATACGATATAAGCGGAAAACTTAACCCGTCCGGCAATGGAGCCGGAAATAATGGCCGGAGTAATGATGGCAAATACGCCTTGGAAGATTACGAAGGCATATTGGGGAATTGTAGCGGAATAATCAGGATTGGGAGCGGAGCTAATGCCGTTCAGTCCAACCCAGTCCAGGCCGCCGATAAGATGATTAATATCGGGCCCGAAGGCAAGGGAGTAGCCGAGGAGCAGCCATTGCAAGGAAATTACGCCAAGGCAGATAAAGCTCTGCATGATGGTGCTCAGTACATTTTTGGTGCGAACCATTCCACCATAAAAGAGTGCCAGACCGGGAGTCATTAACATTACAATTGCTGCACTAACCAGTACGAAGGCTGTATCACCGGTATCGACTTTAAGCGGTTCGGCCGGGGCGTCTCCCTCAGCGGCCAATACAATGGGGGTCAGGAGTAAGGTTAAGACCAGGAGTATGCTTAAAATGGCAGGTAACTTTTTCATACGGTAATCTCCTTCCTATACGATTGGATTTTTACTGCTTAGGAATACGGCGCCGCGCTAAATCAGCCAGCGCTGCAGAAGACGGAGGACAACTTTCACACGAAAACACCTCCCCGGGTTTGATGTTTGAATTTGAAAATGAAATGTCCTGGCGGCAGGCTGCCTCCAGGACATCATTGTCCTAAATGAAGTGGGAAAGACGTTTACATCGGTTTCACAGGTTATGAACCGATATAAGCGTCTTTGCTTATTACTATAGATAATCTATTAATTTGTTACCGTTATCGGTATGTACTGTATAAAATGGACAATTGGGTATCTGTAGTTTGTTTTTACAATAACGGTAAGTATTTGCTTGAATTGTTATGGAGGAATTATATCACCTCTAATTTTAAAATGCAATAGGTTTTTTTAAATAAATTTTCCTGAAATAGATAACAACATGAATTTAATTGAAAAATAGTATGGCAGCCAAGAGGAGCAGTTGTCGGTTTTACCCGTAACAGGGAGTTTTTTATCTGAATTTTTTTATTTTGTGTTCATTTTGCTCAGCAGATAATCTATAAAATTCCTTTTCTAAAAATAAATACGCCCGATGCTATTGCATTTAAAAAATGGAGATGCTATAATGAAGTTCATAAAAATACAATTAAATAGTTACTGTTATATGTTTCGGCTAATGTTGCTTTGGAGTAACCTGGCATACCGCTTGAAATAACGGAAATAAATTATTGGATAGTCTTTTGGGGCTAAGCAAAGAAGCTTATTTAAGTTCTATTTTAAAGAATAGAACTTGGGTAAGCTTCTTTATTTTTCACATAATGCACCGGTCAGGAGGAAAGGGTGCGGCCATCCGTTTACAAGAAACAGAAAAAAGAAAAGGGTGAAAGCATGAAAGAAGAAGAAAAAAAGATCCTGGCAAAACTGAAAACAGCCGTAGAAGAAATGGAGACCGAACTGGCGGAAGAAGCGGCGAGAGAAGCACTGGCGGCGGGAATTAACCCCATCGTGGCCATCAACGACGGCCTGGCCGCCGGCATGCAGACCATGAGCGACCTGTTCGACGAAGGCGAAGTATTCGTACCCCAGCTCGTCGTGGCGGCCGACGCCTTTGAAGCCGCCGTAGCCATCCTGACCGGCGGCATGTCGGACGAAGACAAATCGAAAGCCTCCAAAGGCAAAGTCCTGCTGCATACCGTCCAGGGAGACATCCATGACATCGGTAAAAACATCGTCAAAACCATGCTGTCCGCCAGCGGTTTTGAAGTCATCGACCTGGGCAGAGACGTAGCCGTCGAAGAAGTCGTAGCCAAAGCCAAAGCCCACAACGTGGACATCATCGCCGGCGCGGCCCTGATGACCACCACCATGCCGGCCCAGCGGGACATCGTCAGCCTGCTCAAAGAAGAAGGTATTCGTGAACAATTCAAATGCTTATTTGGCGGCGCGCCGGTATCGGCCGAATGGGTAGCCAAAATCGGCGGCGACGCCTATGCCGAAACCGCGACTGAAGCCGTGGAAAAAGCCAAAATCTTAGTAGCTGAGCTACGGGGGTGAAACATATACCGCGAGCGGGCGGGAAGTGCTGTCGGGAGTGGCGGCGAGCAAGGGAGTGGCCACCAACTACACCACGGGACTGGAAGCCAGAATGATGGCGGAAGTGGCCCATGCGGTAGCGGGTATGGAGACGGAGAAAGTCAATGAGATATTAGATAAACTGGTAGCGATGTATGAGAAGGATTACAAGACGGCGCCGAAGGGCAAGCCGTTTGAAGAATGCTATGATGTGGCCGGATTAGTGCCGACGGAGGAATATCTGGCGGTGTATGACGAGGCCGTTAAGATTCTTACCGGCCTGGGGCTTGATTACTGGTCGAAAAAGTAAGGCAACCGCAAGGAGTTCTGTGCTCGGCGGGTCCGGAGCTCCTTGCACAATTGTATACACGGAGGGTGGATCGAAGAGATCGCACGGACTCTAAATTCGTGTAGCCGGGTGCGACTCCCGGACTCTCCGCCAAATTAAGTACGGTGTACAACTGCATAAGCCTGCTTTAGAAATCCCGCGTTGACGTCAGCCGCCCCTTTATAAGCGGGTTTATACAGTTTGACAAAGAACCGAGCCGGCCGCGGCCATGCCGCCGCGCGGCGCAGCGATCAAAGCTGTTTTGCAGTCGGCAAAATAAAGGAAAAGGAGGGTGCCTTCATGGATCATTTGACCGGTTTTACATGTCAGGGCGAGACGCCGGAGGAGATACCGCTGGCGTTTGTGCGTTCGGTCGGGAAAAATTTTTATGATGCCCATACGGATCGCAATACCATGGCGGCCATTGCCAGGCAAAAAATGCTGCTGCATAAGGATTGCCTCTGCAAGGTGCCGTTTTGCGTAACGGTGGAAGCTGAGGCTCTGGGGGCCAAGGTAACCATTCTGGACGACAAAATCGGGCCGCGCTTCAGCGGTTATAAATTTACCCGGCTTGAGCAATTGCAGCAATTGACGGGAATGGATCTCGGGAGCGGGCGCATCAGCGAAGTGCTGCATGGGGTTGAGATATTAAAAAATACCGGCCAGACGGTCGTCCTGAATGTGGAGGGGCCCTTTACCATCCTGGGGATGCTGATTGACCAAATGAATATCTACAAAGGGTTCGGCAAATATGGCGCATTAATTCAGCAGGTTCTGAAAGTAATTGAGGACAGTATTGTCGAGTATATGGCAGCCGGTATCGAAAAAGGGGCGAAAATCATATCATACGCCGATCCGTCCGGCGGACTGGATATAATCGGACCCCGGCTGTATGCCCAATTGAGCGGCAACACTACCTGCAGCATTCTAAAGCGCATTGAGAATCAGCTGGACGGAGTCATCGTGCACTTGTGCGGCCGGACGTCAAGCTCGCTGATCAAAGCCGGGCTTTGTACGGTCAAACCGGTTGAAGTCGGGTATGGTCTGACCTATGGCGAAATGCTCTGCCGGCTGCTGCCGGAAAATAAAATCAAATTTCTGGGACAAAACTGTTTAAAGAGTACGCCGGTATATATGCAGAATCCGGTAGTCTGGCAGCTTGAACTGACATAAATAAGGCGGGAGCTGGTCATGTGTCTTTTTCCTGGACCGATGTACAAAAGAAAAGATTAGCCGAACTGAATTTTGTCATGGCGGAAGCCGCGCCTGTTTTCGCGACCGAACAAGCCCGGGATCAGGCTTTTAAACAAGCGGAGGTCGGCCTGGTCCGGGCCGGCAAGGAAAAGCTTGCTGCCTTGCTGACGGAGAAAAAACGGCCCGCCCTGTGCGAAATGGAAACACGGCTGGCGGCGGCGCTGACGGCGCAAGGGTTCGTGCAGGTGACCACGCCGGTTATTCTGGCCAAAGGAATGCTGGCCAAAATGACAATTGATGACCGGCATGCGCTCTTTTCCCAGGTGTTCTGGCTGGATGACAAAAAGTGCCTGCGGCCCATGCTGGCGCCTAACCTGTATTATATCCTCAAGGATTTAGTGCGGTTGTGGCCTCTGCCGGTGCGGATCTTTGAAATCGGCTCCTGTTTCCGGAAAGAATCTCAGGGCAATCATCACCTGAATGAGTTTACCATGCTGAATCTGGTGGAATGGGGCCTGCCCGCGGAGGCGCGTCAGGACAGGATTGCCGAGCTGGCCGCCGTTGTCATGGCGGCGGCCGGCATTGACGGCTATCGCCTGGAACTGACCTCGTCGGTAGTATATGGCGATACCGTTGACGTCCTCAAGGGAGATTTGGAATTAGCCTCCGGCGCTATGGGGCCGCACTTTTTAGATGGCAACTGGGGCATGTCCGGTGCGTGGGTGGGCTTGGGGTTTGGTTTGGAGCGGCTGGCCATGCTGAGGAGCGGCGGGCAAAATGTCCGCAGTGTCAGCAAAAGCATTTCTTATTTGGATGGCGTGCGTTTGAATATATAACCGCAAATTGGATCAGGGACGGGGGCTGGACTCATGCAAAACCTAAGTACAATACTGGACAAAGCCATGCATCGCATACCGTTGGCTCAGCAAGAAATTATCCACCTGCTGCAGCTTACCGATCCGGCGGAGCGTGAACGGCTGTTTGCGGCCGCCCGCCAGCAGCGGCAGCGATATTTTGCCGATAAGGTCTTTCTTTATGGCTTTGTCTATTTTTCTACTTACTGCCGGAATGAATGCGCCTTTTGCTTTTATCGAAATTCCAATAATGAACCTGTCCGGTACCGCAAAAGCAAGGAGGAAATAGTAGCCATCTCGCGCGCGCTGGCGGCGGACGGCGTGCATTTGATTGATTTGACCATGGGGGAGGATCCGGCGTTCCTGGCTAATGCCGCGTCGGGTTATGAAGACCTGCTGGAAATTGTCCAACTGGTCAAGGCGGCGACCGGTTTGCCGATCATGATTTCGCCGGGGGTTGTGCCGAGAGAGGTGCTTGTCAGGCTCAAACAGGCCGGGGCCGATTGGTACGCCTGCTATCAGGAGACCCATAACCGCCGGCTGTATGGCGAACTGCGGCTGAACCAGAGCTATGACCAGCGCTGGGACAGCAAAGTGTCTGCCGCAGCAATCGGACTGCTGGTGGAGGAAGGCTTGCTGGTGGGCGTGGGCGACTGCGCCCGGGATACGGCGCACTCGTTCAGCCGGATGCGGGAGCTGGGCGCCGCCCAGGTTCGCACCATGAGCTTTGTGCCGCAGGCGGGGACGCCGCTCGCAGAGACGGTCGCGGCGGGGAACCGGCGTGAAATTAATATTATTGCCGTTATGCGGCTGCTGTTTCCTGACAGATTAATACCGGCTTCGCTGGATGTGGAGGGGGTAAGCGGCTTAAAGGAGCGTCTGGCCGCCGGCGCCAATGTGGTAACCTCCCTTATCCCGCCGCAGGCCGGTTTGTTGGGGGTGTCGCAAAGCACGCTGGACATTGCGGACGGCTGCCGTACGGCAGCCGGAATACGGCCGATCCTGCAGGAATGCGGCCTGACGCCGGCGGCGCCGGCTGAATACGCTGCCTGGCTGGATAATACCCGCGGCTGTCGCGGCAGGGAGGCGGTTGTATGCGGATAGCCGTGCTGGGTGGGAAATTGCAGGGCGTGGAGGCTTGCTATCTGGCGAAAAAGGCCGGCTGGGAGGTCTGTCTGGCGGACAAAAATCCCGCAGCGGCGGCCACCGGCCTGTGCGACAGCTTTGTTGAAATGGATTTGCTTGATAAGGACAAACTGACCTGGCTGCTGCGGACGGTGGAGTTTGTCGTGCCGGCACTGGAAGACAGGCGGGTGCTGGATACCATTTACGACTGCGCCCGGGCAGCCGGGGTAAGGGTGCTTTATGACCGGGACGCGTACCGGCTGTCGGCTTCCAAGCTGGCGTCGGACCAATTGTTTGCCCGGTTGGGCGTTCCGGCTCCCCGGCCCTGGCCGGACTGCCGTTTTCCGGTTACGGTGAAGCCGTCCGGGGCTAGCGGCAGTGAAGGGGTACGCCAGGTGCAAAGTCCGGCGGAGCTGAATCAATTTCTGCAGAGCTTTGGCCGGCAGGGAGAATGGGTCATCCAGGAGTTTCTGGACGGCCCCTCGTATTCCATAGAGATCGCCGGGATGGCCGGCGAGTACCGAACCTTTCAGGTCACGGAGCTGGAAATGGACGCCGGCTATGACTGCAAGCGGGTGCTGGCGCCGGCGATACTGTCGCCGGACAAGGTGCAGCAGCTGGCCGACTGTGCGCTTGTCCTCGCGCGGGAACTGCAACTGGATGGCATTATGGACATAGAAGTTATTTTGCATGACAATGCCCTGAAGGTGCTGGAGATTGACGCCCGGCTGCCAAGCCAGACGCTGACGGCGGTGTATCACTCCACCGGCGTCAATGTGCTGGAGCTCCTGGGGACGGGTTTTGCCGCCGGCCAGCAGCCAAAAGTGCTTACGACGGCGGCTGCCCGGGGCGTGGTTTATGAACATATCCGGGTAGGCGGCGGCCAAATCGAAGTGTGCGGCGAGCATATCATGGGCGGTGTGGGGCCGCTCTTTGCGGCGGCGGATTTTTTTGGCGCCGATGAAGCCCTTACGAATTTTCATCCCGGCCGGCAGGAGTGGGTGGCCACTCTGATTGTGACCGGTAAAACCCGCCGCCAGGTCTGGCAACGGCGGGAGACCGTCATCAGGAATATTATGCAGGCCTGCGGCCTTGCGCAATATCTGGATTCGGCTCCGCTACCGCCGATGGGCGGCAAGGAAGGGATGGTTATATGACCAGGCTGCGGGAAGATGATATTGATACGGTGAGTGCGAGACTGCCGGCCTACAATGAGACCCTGCGCCGGCTCCTGGGCAAAGGTTTGGCGGAGGTGGCGGCCTATTCTCAGGCCGGCAGCCCCGGGGACTTCGCCGTCTGGCAGGATACGCCGGTCGGGGTGATCCCGGTTTCCTGCGGGCAGGGTGTGATTGGCGGTTTTGCCCATACAGTCAAAGAGATTATTGCCTTCCTGGGCTTTTCTTCTTTTGTTACCGCGCGCAGCGATGTCGGCGGGCTGGCCGAAGCCGTGCAGCGCGGCGCGCAGGTGGTTTTTCTGGCCGACGACGACCATTTTGTGGCCATTCACCTGGCCAAAGGCAAAGTGGTTGACAACGCGGCGGCAACAGGCCGGGGGTATGCGGCGGCGCTGGCCTTGCTGGCCGGCGGCCTGACAGGCGAAAAAGCGCTGGTAATCGGCGCCGGACCGGTAGGGGCGGGAGCGGCCGCTTATTTAACGGAACAGGGCGCGCAGGTTGTAATTTATGACAGTAATCCGGAAAAATCAGCGCAGCTTAGCCGGGCGATGGCCGGCGTGACGGCGGCTGACGACATGGCGGCGGCTTTGGCGGCCTGCCGGCTGGTGGTGGAGGCTACGCCGGCAGCCGGTGTCATTGACTGCCGGGACATTACCGACAGGATGCTGGTGGCAGCCCCGGGCGTACCGCTTGGCATAACGCCGCAGGGTGAGGCCAGGCTGTCTGGCCGGCTGATACATGATGTGCTGGAAATCGGCGTGGCGACTATGCTGTTTACTGTTTTTGCCGACTAAAATAAGGGGGGGAGTGCGGTGGCCGTACATAAAGGCCTGTCTTTGTCCAGGGAACTGGTGTCCCGGGAGCAGCCCGACAAGAAGAAAAAGTATTACCGGAAAAACATCGGCTTTTTTAAGCTGGTGGAGAAATTAAAGCTATGGCCGTCGCGTTCCGGCATTCTGCACGGCATTAAGACCATCCGGATTACCGGCAATATTGCCGAAATCACCACCCATTGCCAGGAGGTCTTTGTCGTCCGGAATTCCCGAACCAGCCGCGCCGCCCGCTGGCTGCGCAACAAGTGGTGCGTTTGCGCCTGCCGGGCCTGCAAGGTGCCGGACTGGAAAATCGAAAAATACAGCAGCACCATGATGACGCAGAAGTGGGGTGCGGGCTTGTAATGCAAGGCTTGACAATTAAAAATGCATCCACTATACTACTGGTGACCGGCGGGTTGTACCGGACAAAGCCCGGGGGTTCTTTTGATTACACATTGTTTCCGGGCAATCCAATGAAAGGTTGATACAATGGCTAGGGTAGCGGTCAAGATTGAATTAACAGAAGCGGAACGGGCGGAGCTGGAGAAAAACAGCAAAGGCCACAA
This sequence comes from Methylomusa anaerophila, assembly GCF_003966895.1. Taxonomy (NCBI): domain Bacteria; kingdom Bacillati; phylum Bacillota; class Negativicutes; order Selenomonadales; family Sporomusaceae; genus Methylomusa; species Methylomusa anaerophila. Next base: position 2,157,634 of record NZ_AP018449.1, read on the forward strand.
AGTGGAAAAGCGGCTCTATATCCGCTCGAAGATTATTCTGTTGGCGGCAGAAGGCCTGGAGTGTACGGAAATTGCCAAGATACTGGGCGTTTCCGAAAAAACCTGCCGCAAATGGCGCAACCGGTTTGCGGAAAAACGGATGGACGGGATTGTCGATTTGGAAAGAAGCGGGGCGCCGGATACCTTTACCGAGGCCGAGCGTCTGGAGATCATCCGCATATCCTGCAGTCAGCCGGAAGAGCCGAGAAACTGGACGTTGGCCTATCTGACCGAGCTGGTCAAGGAAAGGCTCGGGCGCTCCATTTCGATTGAAACCGTGCGCCAGATATTAAAGTCTGCTGACAAAAAGACGATTGTTATGCCGCCCAGCAAACATAGCTTATATATTAAGCCCGCTAAGATGCGGACTGAGTAAGGGGATGCGTTTATTGCCGCAATAAGCGCATCTTTTTATTATAAAGGTGGCGGATACGAGGCCCGGCACGGGCGGCCGTCATACAACGCTGTGCCGCTGGCGCTTAACCTCCGCTTTTGCATAACGGCCGCCCGTGCCTCAGTGATGTTGACGGTTACAGGAACCATAGTATAACAGGCCCCGTCGCCGGAGGGAAGCAAGAAGGAATATATCAAATAAATTAATACCGTTATAAAAATTAGGCGTATTGTCTATGCAATGCAGACATTTATTACAGGTAACTACTTATTAGATTACATTAGAGTATTTTTTGGGATATGCGCTTATTTAGATTATAAAATAAATAATTTTACAGGGTATTGCAATTGGAAATTAGAGGTGCTATAATACAAACAAATAAATAAATACCGTTATTAAAGGACTGTAAATTACGGTCATTATTAACAATATAGCCAATATGTTGTTAATAATAACGGTAAAAAATTACTGGATTAATTTATATAAAGACGTACATAAGCAAAGGCGCTTATTGGCTCCCGTTTATAAAATGGGGCCGATAAGCGTCTTTGGCATGCAGCAGCCAGGGCAACGACAGGGTACATTAATTGGGGGGCGAAGGCAGTGAATTCAAAAGAGATATTTCTTAAAGCCATTAAACTGGAAAAAACGCCGCGAGTGCCTGTTACCATCTTGTCAGGCGGGGTATGGGTCTTCAACAGAAAGGGGATGTCGCTGGGCGATTCTTTTGACCTGGCGCCGGAGAAGGCCGCCGAGATTATCATGGCAACCAATGAAGAAGTACGCTCCGATATTGTGTGGGCGGCAGCCGGCTGCAACAATCTGGCGATACGGGCCATCGGCGGCAAAGCCAATTTCCACAAGGTGGGCGCAGCCTCGGATGTGCCTGACCCGCTGATTGCCAAGGCAGCCGACATTGACAAGCTGAGTGTGGATAAACTTAAGGACGATCCCGGCATGCAGGTTATGCTGGCAACCACTAAGATTCTGGCAAAAAATATCGGCGACAGGACGATGATCGGCAACAGTCAATGGGGACCGCTGACCTTGGCCGGGCTGATTTTAGGGACTGAGCAGCTAATGCGGATTATGATCAAAGATAAGCCGGCCGTGCATGCCATGCTGGAGTTTACTTCCGAGCTATGCTACCGTTACTGGGAATTATTCGTAAACGCCGGCGCCGAATTCGTGTCCATGGCCGAACCCACGGCTTCCGGTGACATGATCGCCCGCAAGCAGTTTATGGAGTTCGCCATGCCGTCAGCCACCAACATCCGATCCAGAATTGCCGACAAAGTCAGCGGCACGATGATTCACATTTGCGGTGACATTACCAAGTTCCTGGATCTAATTCCGGAGATCGGCGTCAATGCGGTTTCCCTGGACTACAAGGTGGATCTGGCCAAAGCCAGGGAGGTGCTGGACGGCAAAATCGCCTTTACCGGTCAGATGGATCCGGTGGAAATCATGCAGAACGCAACGCCGGACGGCGTTGCCGCCGCCTGTCGCGACTGCATTGAACGAGCCGGCCTAACCGGTGGGTATCTGATGATGCCCGGCTGTGACCTGCCGCCGGGCGTGCCGCTCGAAAACCTGAAAGCCATGGTGGACACGGCCCATAGCCATACAATGTAAGCTAAAGACGGACAATAAGAATGAGGGGGATATAAGGATGGCAGTGAATAAGGAAGAACTTTTCGGGAAATTATCCGATGCCGTTTTGGAGATGGAGGAAGAAATGGCGGCGACCCTGGCCCAGGAGGCTGTTGACAATAATGTGGATGCCTTTGAAGCCATTGACAAAGGCCTGGCCGACGGGATGTACAGGGCGGGCAAGCTGTTTGAGGAAGAGGAATATTTCGTACCCGAGCTGTTAATGTGCTCCGATGCGATGAATGCCGGCATGGATGTACTCAAGCCGCATATCAAGGTGGAAGCGCAGACGGAAAAATTCAAGGTAATCATCGGCGTTATCGAAGGCGATACCCATGATATCGGCAAGAACCTGGTCAAGCTTATGCTGGAGACAGCCGGCTTTGACATTATCGATCTGGGCCGCGATGTGGCGCCGCAGGCCTTTGTTGACAGAGCCAAAGCGGAGGGAGCCGCAATGATTGCGATCGGCACTCTGATGACCACCACCATGGACGGCATGGGCGACGTGATTACCATCTTAAAGAAGGAAAATATCAGAGATCAATTTAAAGTCATTGTCGGCGGCGCGCCTATCTCGCAAAGCTTTGCCGACAAAATCGGCGCCGACGGGTATGCCAGCAATGCCGCCCAGGCGGTTAAACTGTCCAAGAATTTGCTGGGCGTGGCGGAGTGACGCGGTGCGGTTAGCAAAACCGCACAGGAAAAAGGGGGGGGAGCTTGTGAGCGCATTTAGCCCGAAAGAGCGGCTGTTACGGGTTTTGGATAAACAAGAGGTAGACAGGCCACCGGTTATTTGTCCCGGCGGCATGATGAATTCAGCGATTGTGGATGTCATGAACAAGACCGGACATGAGCTGCCGGCCGGTCATCACGATGCCGGCATCATGGCCGAATTAGCCCATGACGTGCACGAAAACACAGGGTTCGAGAACTTCGGCATACCGTTCTGCATGACGGTGGAGGCGGAAGTATTAGGCAGTGAAATCAACTATGGCTCGCTCAAATGCGAGCCGAAAATTGAAAAAGAGGTTTTTCCCTCGGTTACGGCCGTGGAGTTTAAAGACATGGGCGCTATGGCGCAGAATGCCCGGGTCAATACCATCGTGCAGGCGACCTACGCCCTGGCGCGAAAATATCCCGATGTGCCGGTGATTGGCAACCTGACCGGCCCGATCAGCACGGCGGCTTCTCTGGTCGATCCCATGCGGTTTTTGAGAGAGCTGAGAAAAGACCCCGCCAATTCGCATAAGGTTGTTGATTATGTGAGCAGCCATTTAATTGAACTGGCGAAGCTCATGATTGATAACGGCGCTACGCTGATTTCAATTGCCGACCCCACCGCCACCGGCGAAATCCTGGGGCCCAAGATATTCGACGATTTTGCCGTAAGGTATATCAACAAAGTGGTGGATGCCGTTCATGCCCTGAATACCCCGGTTATTGTCCATATCTGCGGCAATCTCGGCGCGGTCAAGCAGCATGTGGCCGCAATCCGGTCGGATGCCATCAGCACCGATGCCATGGTGAATTTGAAATTACTGAAAGAGGAATATCCGCAGCTGACGACTATGGGCAATCTGAGTACATTTTTACTGGAATTAGGGGAGGAAAAAGTAGTTTCCCAGCATGCCCAGCGGCTGATTCAGGACGGCATTGATATTATCGCCCCGGCTTGCGGTCTGGGTACGGCTACGCCGCTCAAAAACATCGTTTCCATGACGCAGACGGTAAAGGGGAACTAAGCGATGGTGAAAATCAATTTTAAGGAAAAAGGCATTGTCGCCGAAGTGGAAGCCGGCACCACCATTTTAGCGGCGGCCCGCACGGTGGGCGTGGTAATCGAGTCACCCTGCAACGCGGAAGGAACCTGCGGCAAGTGCAAGGTGAAAATCAATCCCGGGCAGCTCGGCTGTTTGGTGCAAACCGGTGACCATCGTCTTACCCGGGAGGAGACGGAGGCCGGCTTTGTACTGGCCTGTCAGGCCAAGGCAATGGGTGATGTGGACGTCGAGGAGATTGTCAGACAGCAGAATAAGACCTTAAAAATCCTGGATCATGGCGAGAGCTTCGCCATTCAAATCGACAGCTTTATTACCAAAAAATATGACGGCAGCGCGAAAACCCTGGTGTATGCCGGCGACCAGGTTCTCGGCGAGGAAGCCGGCGACACGGCCGCCCTGAATTACGGTGTGGTAGTGGATATTGGCACAACTACCGTCGTTGCGTCGCTGGTGAATCTCGCTACCGGCGATGAGCTGGCTTCGATATCGGCCCTCAATCCGCAAAGCCTGCAGGCCCAGGACGTGCTCTCGCGGATCAAGTTTGCCTCGAATGAACTGGGCCTGAAGAAAATGTACGGCGACATTATTAAGGAAATCAACCGCATGATTGCCGAGCTGGCGAAAGAAACCGGCGTCCGGCAGGAATATATCTATGAAGTTATTTTCAGCGGCAATACCTGTATGCTTCATCTGGCGGCCAATGTCAACCCCTATTCACTGGGCAAATATCCGTACGACCCGCAAATCCGGGGCGGCAATCATATCAGCGCTTTTGCGCACCGGCTGAATATCAGCGGTTTTGGCTTAATCTACCTGCCGCCGATTATTTCGGCGTATGTCGGCCCGGACATTACCTCCGGCGTGCTGGCGTCCCGGCTGCAGGATCGCCAGGGGGTGACATTATTTGTCGATATTGGCACCAACGGCGAAATGGTTATTGGTTCCGACGGCCGGCTGTCGTCAACGTCGACGGCGGCAGGGCCGGCTTTTGAGGGCATGAACATCACGCATGGCATGCGGGCGGCCAAAGGGGCCATTGAACTGTTTGATATTGAGGACGACGGCCGCGTTGTTGTTAAGACCATCGGCGAAGCCAGGCCTGTCGGCATCTGCGGCAGCGGCCTTCTGGACATTGTCGGCGAACTGGTGGCCAACGGGGTCATCGGCAAAAACGGCAAGTTTGTCAACCCGGAAACAGCGGCGATACAGCCGGCATTAAAAAAGCGGCTGGTACAGCAGGACGGCAAGCCGGTCTTTGAGGTGGCCGAAGGCGTGTTCCTGACGCAGAAGGACGTTCGCCAGGTGCAATTGGCCAAAGGCGCTGTCCGGTCAGGGATTGAGTTTTTATTAAAAAGCGAAGGGGTTCAGGCCGAACAGGTTGACAAAGTGCTGATCGCCGGCTCCTTTGGGTATCATCTCCGGGCCAAGAGCCTGATCAACATTGGCCTTTTGCCGGAAGTGTTTGACGGCAAAATTGATTTTATCGGCAATACCTCCAAGTCGGGCGGGCGGGCCTTCCTGCTGAACGTAGCCTACCGGCGGGAAATGGAGGCGCTGGTAAACAGCATTAAGGTGGTTGAACTGGCCAATCATGACGATTTCGACAAGGTCTTCGTGGCCTGCCTGGGCTTCTAATGTAGTGCAAGACTAACCTGACGGAGGCATGGATATGAGTCAGCGCAAAATTCTGGCTAAACTCAGAAAAGCAGTGGAACAAATGGAAGCCCCGTTGGCCGAAAGAGCGGCCCGGGAAGCCGTGGCCGCCGGCCTTGACCCGGTTGTCGCCATCAATGAGGGCCTGGCGCTGGGCATGAAGAAGGTCAGCGAGCTGTTTGATGAAGGCGAAGTGTTTGTTCCCCACCTGCTGGTGGCGGCCGAAGCGTTTGAAAGCGGGGTGGCCATCCTGACCGAATCCATGCCCCTGGAAACCAGGGCGCAGGCTTCCCAGGGCAGGGTGCTTATCCACACTGTCCAGGGCGATATTCATGATATTGGCAAAAATATTGTAAAAACCATGCTGGCCACCAGCGGCTTTGAAGTCATTGACTTAGGGCGGGACGTGCCGGTGGAGACGGTGGCTGCCAAGGCCCAGGAACTGGCGGTGGATATTATTGTGGGCGCGGCCCTGATGACCACCACCATGCCGGCCCAGCGGGAGCTTGTGGAGTGCCTGCGGGAAAAAGGCATCCGCCAGCAGTTTAAGTTGCTGTTCGGCGGTACGCCGGTATCGCGCGAATGGGTCAGTCAGATCGGGGCGGACGGCTATGCCGACAGCGCTTCGGCGGCTATTGAAGTGGCCCGGACGCTCATGGCTGAAAAGCGGGCCCGGCGATAGTTTGTTAGCTATTCCAAAAGTTTTCAAATAGATGTAAGAGGCCAGACAGCACGAAAACTGCAAATTGGAATGGAAAAAATAGGGAGGTGAACCCAATGAGTGAAGAAAAAAAAATCCTGGCAAAACTGAAAACAGCCGTAGAAGAAATGGAGACCGAACTGGCGGAAGAAGCGGCGAGAGAAGCACTGGCGGCGGGAATTAACCCCATCGTGGCCATCAACGACGGCCTGGCCGCCGGCATGCAGACCATGAGCGACCTGTTCGACGAAGGCGAAGTATTCGTACCCCAGCTCGTCGTGGCGGCCGACGCCTTTGAAGCCGCCGTAGCCATCCTGACCGGCGGCATGTCGGACGAAGACAAATCGAAAGCCTCCAAAGGCAAAGTCCTGCTGCATACCGTCCAGGGAGACATCCATGACATCGGTAAAAACATCGTCAAAACCATGCTGTCCGCCAGCGGCTTTGAAGTCATCGACCTGGGCAGAGACGTAGCCGTCGAAGAAGTCGTAGCCAAAGCCAAAGCCCACAACGTGGACATCATCGCCGGCGCGGCCCTGATGACCACCACCATGCCGGCCCAGCGGGACATCGTGAGCCTGCTCAAAGAAGAAGGTATTCGTGAACAATTCAAATGCTTATTTGGCGGCGCGCCGGTATCGGCCGAATGGGTAGCCAAAATCGGCGGCGACGCCTATGCCGAAACCGCGACTGAAGCCGTGGAAAAAGCCAAAATCTTAGTAGCTGAGCTACGGGGGTGAAACATATATGACCATAGCCAAAACCTTAACCGTATTCGACATCTATGAACGGGCCAAAGTCGGCCCCAAAATAGAAGAAAAAGAATGGGATTTTAAAATCATCCCGCAGACCGCCAGCCGGCTTAAACAAAAATACAACATCAAAATGGACAAAAAACAAATCATCCCAACCGACCCGGTTCTCATTAACAACCTGTTCAAAGCGGGCCTCGAGATGCTCGTCGAATGCGGCGTATACTGCATCGACACCAACAAAGTCATCAAATACACCGAAGAAGAAGTCTGGGCCTCAATAAAAGCGGCGCCCAAACGCGTTACCTACGGCGAAGGCAAAGAAGCGCGGGAACTGGCCTGCCGCAGCTACAAAGACAAAAAGCCGCCGCTCATCCAGGGAGGGCCGACCGGTGCGCCGTGTTCCGAAGAACACTTCCTGGCCATCCATCAGTCCTATGCCCAGGAACCGCTGGTAGACACCATAGTCGACGGCGTACTGCAGACCATCAAAGGCCATGACCCGGTGCCGCAAAGCCCGTGGGAAATCGCGGCCGTCAAATCAGAAGCCATCCTGGTAAGAGCCGCGCAGGACAGAGCCGGGCGAACCGGCATGGGGCTCTAGGGGAATGAAACATCCTTATCCCCGGCCGGCGTAATCGCGGCGGACTTTCCGGGGGGAATGCGGCCGTCTGACAGCCATGAAGTATCCCAGCTCAATGAGCTGAAAATCGATGTAGGTGCATTGGTTTTCACCGCCCATTACGTACTGGCTGGCAATATCATCATGTGCGAACAGATGCCGATCTATGGGGGCTATGCGGGAGGATTGGAAGAAACCACCATAGTAGACGTAGCCACCACCATCAACTCCTTCGTCATGACCCAGGCAACCTGGCATCTGGATGGGCCGGTGCATGTAAGGTGGGGAATCACGACAGCCAGAGAGGCTCTGGCCGTCGCGGGGCACGCCGCCATGGCCATAGAGGCCAACACCGACTTGATGCTGGGGAACCAATACTATACCATAGCGGGTCCGTGCACCGTCATGTGCTTGCTGGAAACAGCGGCGCAGACCATCACCGACACCGCGAGCGGGCGGGAAGTGCTGTCGGGAGTGGCGGCGAGCAAGGGAGTGGCCACCAACTACACCACGGGACTGGAAGCCAGAATGATGGCGGAAGTGGCCCATGCGGTAGCGGGTATGGAGACGGAGAAAGTCAATGAGATATTAGATAAACTGGTAGCGATGTATGAGAAGGATTACAAGACGGCGCCGAAGGGCAAGCCGTTTGAAGAATGCTATGATGTGGCCGGATTAGTGCCGACGGAGGAATATCTGGCGGTGTATGACGAGGCCGTTAAGATTCTTACCGGCCTGGGGCTTGATTACTGGTCGAAAAAGTAAGGGAATAAATGTTGGCGGCGCAGACGTCTTTGCATTCGCGGGACGTCTCTGCCTATATACGCTGTAAACACGGTAAACGCGACGGCTGAAAATACAGGATGCAGGTACGGCAAGGGGGGAACTGGCTATGATCCGGCATGCCCAGGAACGGGATTTACCGGAAATTCTCGCTATCTATAATGACGCGATTATCCATACGACCGCCGTCTATGAATGGCATCCCCAGACTTTGGAGGATCGTTGGGAATGGTACCGGGGAAAAAAACAAACCGGTTTCCCGATCATTGTCTGCGAAATGGATCATATGATGTTAGGCTTTGCCACCTTCGGGCTGTACCGGGATCTGTCCGGGTTCAAATACACGGTAGCAGACTCGGTATATGTCCATGAGCATCACCGCTGTAAACAGGTTGGCACCGGTTTATTGCGGGAACTCGTCAAAATTGCCGCCAATCAGGATTTTGTAACCATGGTGGCCGAAATCGACAGCGCAAACGAGAGCAGTAAAAGGATGCATGAGAAAGTGGGCTTTAAGAATGCGGGCGTCATCTCTAAAGCCGGTTTTAAATTCGGCACCTGGCTGGATTTGGCTATTTATCAGTATGATTTGAATGGAGTTTAAAAAAGTATATGATTTTGAGGGTTACCAGCCGGTAGCCCTTTTTTGTGATCAAAAATTCAAAGTAATTGTAAGTGTAAATCCAAACAACTTCGACAAAATCAAGTTACCTGCGGTCTATAGCAATCCAGAGATACTAAAAGAAGAAGCTGCCGATGAGTTCGTGCGAATGTATTATGTCGCTTGTAGCCGTGCCCGAGAGAGTCTATATATCCACTTGCCGAGTGGATTTGACCAGAATGCAATCAATACGTCTTGGAAAAATAGAAACGTTCAATACGAAAATAATCACTTGAGAAGAGAGGCGTCATCCCTTGCGGGACAACGCCTCTCTCTTGCATTTCCGTATCGGTTTGGGGTATGGTTCAATAAGTTTCCCCTATTAAACCGTGCCTTTGTGAGGTCCAGCTTTCTTATTGTTATCACCCGAATATATCTATTTATTGCTGTCAGGGTATAATCGGAAAGCTTTGACATCCTGCTTAAAGGCCTCTTTATCTACACCCAGTGAGGCGGCTACGCTTTGCCAGCTGTTATTGATTTTTTTCATAGACAGTATGTCTTGAACGGGCTTTCCGGTATGCTTGGCCAAAATTCCCGCCATGGCGATATCACGTTGGCGGTATCCCTCCCGGAATAAAGCCTGGATATTTTCTTTACTTAAATTCAATCTGGCCGATAGCCGGGTAGCTGCAATTTCCTGGGCGGCAGCTTTTATTTGATCCGTGGAGATGTTCAAGGATTCTCTTACGTCTTTCCAGGAGTTATCCGCAGTTTTTAATGCCAGCACGTCATCCAGGGATTTACCGCTGACCTTGGCGAAGAAAGCAGCTTTCGATAAGTCCCTAAAGCTATGTCCCTGTTGATTATACTTTAGAATAGTCTCCTGGCTTGCGCCTGAAATTTCAGCTATACGCTGCGCCGCTTTTTCCGGACTTATCTCGTGCCGGGACTTTGCTTTGTGCTGGTACTGCCCAGGCTTATCATTGAGAACAGGAGAAGTCTGGGCGGCAAATGCACCGGCGCCGGTTAGAATGAAAGCGCCGGCGGCAAGAATGGCTACGGTTTTCTTTGCTGATTTGCCAATCAAATTCATAGGATATCCCTCCATCACTATATTAACCTATATATCTTAACAGCCTTCTGATTTGCTGACAAAGTTAGTGTAACCCCTATATATGACAAAACTATGACAGGAGATTTATTCACTTCTAAGGAGGGAACTGCTTATAAACCGTCATCTGCGTCGTTGCTTCTGCGTGCTTCACTCCAGCGTACATCCCAGTACGCTTGCGTTCCAGTACTCGTCGCGCCTAGCAGCTAACGATTTCTAAGCAGTTCGTGGCAGTTGTTAGGCTGAGCACTATTTACAAAGAAGAACAGACTTGGCTGGGAAACCAAGTCTGTGGCTTTATATTAAGCTTGTTATTTTTCGGTTGGCAACGTGAAGCGGAAAGTGGTGGCCTGGTTCGGGATGCTTTCGGCGGATACTTCGCCGTTCATGGCTTCGACGAGCTTTTTGGTGATGGCCAGGCCTAGACCGGTGCCGCCGTCGGCGCGGGTTCGTGATTTTTCTACGCGGTAAAATCGTTCCCAGATGCGAGGCAGGTCGGAGGGTGAAATGCCTGGGCCCTGGTTAGACACGGATATTTCGGCTTTATTGCCAATTTGGCTGAGAGATATCGTAAGGGGTGTTGCCGGCGAGGCGTAGCGCACGGCATTGGTTAGAAGATTTGACATTACCTGGCTGAATCGATCGGGGTCGGCCCAGGCATATATTTCCTGGCTTGGCAGGTTGAGTATCAATTGAAGTTCCCTTTTCGTCAAAAACGGCCCGATTTTATCTGCTTCCCTGGTAAGGGCCGCGCCCAGGTTGAGTTGCTGCCTGATAACGGATAATTCGCCGGCATCTAATTGCGAAAGCTCCAATAAATCATTGATTAAACGGCTGATTCGCCGGGTTTCACCCACAATGCTCTCCAGATATCGCTGGCGTTGTTCCGGGTGCGTAGCCAGTCCGTCCAAAATGGTTTCCGCCAGTGCCTGGATGGAAGCTACCGGAGTTTTAAGCTCATGGGATACATTTGAGAGGAAATCGCGGCGGTTGTGCTCCGCTCGGGCCAGTTCCTCCGCCATGCTGTTAAAAGTTTGCCCTAATCTGCCGATTTCGTCCTGTGAGGTGGCATTTGTCCGGCTGGTATAATCACCCTTGGCGAAGCGGACCGCTGTTCGGCTGATATCGCCAATTGGCCGGGTAATGCTGCGGGACAGGAAATAGCCGATAACGACTGTGGCTAAAACACCTGCAATTAAGGAATAGAGAAGGAGTTGCTCAATAACAAGAGCGTTTCTTTTGACACCTATAATGGGGGAATAGAGAAACAAGGCGGCGGAGGAATTGGCTGATTGAACAGGCAGCGCAACAATAATCGCAGTATTACCTCGCTTACGGGGGCGCAAAATCACTTGCGTACCGCCACCTGTTGACCAATCGGCCATATCCCATAATTCGGCCAAACTTTCGATTTGTTGTTCACTCCAATGCTGTGGCGGTTGTCCGGCGATGACTGATCCGTCCCGGTCCATAAGCCACATCATTCCCCCAGTCATATCACTCATACGGTTTAAAAGGTCATCGGCGGGTTTTCTACCTTCCGCCATGATGGGATTGATGATGCCGACGGCAGCACTGCCTTGAGTCAAAAGGTCGTGTCGTTTGCTTTTCAGCAGATGATTCTGCACCAGATAAGAGGTTAATACACCCAAGGTTATTGTACTGATTAAAATGACGGCAATATGAGACAAGAGTATTTTACCAAAGATTGTCCTGGTCATTTGCCTGTTACCTCAAATTTATACCCAATACCCCAAACAGTATGTATGTATGCCTGGGCGGGATTATCAATTTTATGGCGAAGACGCTTAACAGTAGCATCAACTGTCCTGTCGTCGCCGTCAAAGTCGTAGCCCCAGACGTTGGTCAGGAGCTGCTCCCGGGAGAAGACTAATTTAGGGTGACGTGCGAAAAACAGGAGTAACTCATATTCTTTGGGCGAAAGGGCCGCGATTTTGCCACCGGCAGATACAACTTGGGCCGACGGATCAATTATGAGTCCGGGAAACTCCAGGTTACTGCCGGCATCGTAGATAAGACCGCTGCGGCGCAGGACTGCTTTTACTCTGGCTACCACTTCCCGCGGGCTGAATGGTTTGGTGATATAATCGTCAGCTCCCAGGGAAAATCCGGCTAATTTATCGGCCTCGGCGCCTTTGGCGGTAAGGAAAATGACCGGGACTTCCCTGGTTATGGCTTTACATACTTCCAAGCCCGAAAGTCTAGGCAGCATAATGTCAAGGATTAATAAATCGGGTCGGAATTTTTCTTCCATTTCCAGGGCTTGTTGTCCGTCTGCCGCTGTGTATACGACGTATCCTTCCTGTTTAAGGTACAGGCTTAGCACTTCACAGATGTTAGGTTCGTCGTCTGCCACCAAAATTTTGATTTCGGACATTTGGTTCACCTCCATTACCATTAAATGTTATCATATTTTTTATTTGGACAGCAAATATATAATTGACGTTTGTTAACCATTGATATATTATTAGGATAACAATGGCAAGAAATCTTTGGGAGGAAGGGCGTTGCGGGCGGAAATTCTGGACTTTTTGCGACAAAATCAAGGGAAGTACGTTTCGGGGGAAGAGATTTCCCGTGAACTTAATGTATCCCGAACTGCGGTATGGAAACATATTAGGGCTCTAAAACAGGATGGTTATCAGATTGAGGCCCACACCCGTGCAGGCTATTGCCTGCGGGGAACTACAGGTAGACTGTTGCCTGAGGAAATTAAGGCAGTTTTGACGACAAAGGTTATGGGGCAGGAAATATACTATTATCCCCAAATTGGATCCACAAATAACGAAGCTAAAAAACTTGCCGCCGGCGGATGCCCGGAGGGAACCATTGTTGTTGCGGAAACTCAAAATACCGGCCGCGGCCGACTGGCGCGCGGCTGGTTTTCCCCTTATGGCAAGGGTATTTGGATGTCGGTTGTCTTAAGGCCGCCTTTTAGCCCCCTGGAGGCATCAAAATGCACACTGATGGCAGCCGTCGCCGTAAACCGGGTGATTCGTCAGGTGGCGGGAGTATATTCCGGAATTAAGTGGCCTAATGATATTTTGTTTCAGGGCAGAAAGCTTGTTGGCATTTTAACCGAAATGAGCGCAGAAATGGATGCCATTAACTATGTCGTTATCGGTATGGGAATCAATGTAAACATTGAGGAGCGGGAGTTTCCCGGCGAGATTGCCGCAACGGCGACATCTTTACTTGCTGTGTCGGGACGTGAGATTGATAGAAGGATGTTTTTAGCCGCTATTTTAAAAGAATTGGAAACAGCGTATCACCTGGTTCAAACCGGCGGCTTTACATCAATACTTGACGACTGGCGATCCCAATCTATTACTCTGGGTAAAAATGTGGATGTAATCGGCCCGGACCACCGCTATAGTGGCCTGGCAATAGATATTGACAACGAAGGTGCCCTGCTGGTAAAAACAGCACAGGGTGTTAGGAAGGTGTTAGCAGGAGATGTCTCCATACGACCTGTTGTTTAGCTTCACGATAAGGGGGGAACTGCTTATAAACCGCCATCTGCGTCGTTGTTCCTGCGGTCCTCACTCCAGCGTACCACCAGTACGCTTGCGTTCCGGTCCTCGTCACGCCTAGCATCTGACGATTTCTAAGCAGTTCGTGGCATTTGACTACTTGAGCACTTCAATGGTTTTTTCATGTTTATTATTCTTAATTACCTTTAGGAGGGAATACCTGATGAATGTACGAGGTATGGTTTTGACCGGTTTGTTTGCTGCGTTGCTTGCGGTGAGTTCTCAGGTTTCCATTCCAATTGGCCCTGTGCCCATTACCCTTCAGGTTATGTTTGTATTATTAGCCGGAATGGTTTTAGGTAGTCGGCTGGGGTTTGCCAGTGTTGTGGTGTGGGTGATGCTGGGAGTGTTTGGCTTGCCGGTATTTGCCCAGGGAAAAGCCGGCGCCGCGGTCTTAATCGGACCTACCGGCGGGTATATTTTTGGTTATATGGTATGCGCTTATTTTGTCGGCTATATAGCGGAAAACTACGAACCGACATATAAACGCATTATGCCGGCCATGCTGGCGGGGCTGGGGTTGATTTATGCTATGGGACTATTGGGTTTCATGTTGTCTTTTGAGTTTGTGCTGAATAAAGCTATGACAATCGACAAAGCTTTATCATTGGCTGTGCTGCCGTTCCTGCCTTTAGATTTGTTGAAAACAGTTGCCGCAGCCTACATAGGAGTGCGGCTGCGACGCGCTTTAACGCGGGCCGGACTGATTATGGCGAGGTAGGGTCTATGGGGAGCGGCTGCGACGCTGTCAATTCTTTAATGCGACATACATATATAGTATAAGTTTACGTTTACATTTATCCTGTTTTTCAGTACAATTAAATGAGTTAATACCGGACCATGATAACAGGGGGACTTTTCTTAATGCTACTAGTATTTGACGTTGGCAACACCAATATTGTTTTGGGTGTTTTCAACGGTGACCAGTTACTTTATCACTGGCGGGTATCTACTGATAAGCAAAAAACCGGCGACGAATACGGCATGCTTATCAATAACCTGTTTAGTTTCCGCAGTCTAAGTATGAAAGATATTGAGGCCATTGTCATTTCATCAGTTGTTCCGCCCCTTGTCGTTCCTCTTATCAGGATGTGTCAGAGGTATTTCCAGGTAGAGCCGTTAGTTGTGGGGCCTGGCGTCAAAACGGGAATGTGCATTAAATATGAAAATCCGCGTGAAGTTGGTGCAGACCGCATAGTCAACGCCATTGCTGCTTACAATAAGTATGGCGGGCCGGTTATCATCGTGGATTTCGGTACGGCGACCACTTTTTGCGCGGTGGCGGAAAATGGAGATTATATAGGGGGCGCCATTGCCCCTGGTATCAACATATCTACGGAGGCTTTGTTCCAACGGGCAGCCAAGTTGCCGCGTATTGAATTGATTAAGCCGAAAACAGTTATTTGCCGGAATACGGTAAGCAGCATGCAATCAGGCATTATTTATGGTTTTGTAGGCCAAGTGGACGAGATTGTCCGCAGAATGAAGGAAGAGATGGGGGCTGAGCCGCTGGTTGTGGCGACCGGCGGGCTGGCAAACCTTATTGCCCAAGAATCGCATACTATTAATAAAGTAGACAGCTTCTTGACTTTGGAAGGCTTGCAGCTTATTTATGAACGAAACCAATAATATATAATATGGATAGCGCATTTTCAGGCGATCAATAGTTGTCTGTTGACAGACACTAGGACCGCCTTTTGCTTTAACTATAATACAAATAATGTAAAACTTATTTTTCGAGGCGAATATATGCGCATAGGCAATATTGAACTTGATAACCCGCTGATTCTCGCTCCTATGGCCGGTGTTACCGACTTGCCATTTCGCCTGCTGGCTAAGGAAATGGGCTGCGGCCTTGTTTACAGCGAGATGGTAAGCGACAAAGGACTGATCTATAATAACTGTCATACTTTAAAAATGTTGCAAGTCGACGCCGGCGAACGTCCGGTAGCTATTCAAATATTTGGCTCTGATCCTGATTGTATGGCGCAAGCAGCTGAGATTGTTGAAAAGGCGGGGGCTGACATAATCGACATCAACATGGGCTGCCCTACCCCTAAGATTGTGAAAAACGGCGAAGGAGCGGCTCTCATGCGTAATCCGGGACTGGCCTACCGTATTATGGCATCTGTCGCCGCCGCAGTAAGTGTGCCTGTTACTGTGAAAATCAGAAAGGGTTGGGATGAAGCTTCTGTCAATGCAGTGGATATAGCCTGTTTGGCTGAGCGGGCAGGGATTGCCGCCATTGGTGTTCACGGACGGACACGGGAGCAGTTTTATGGGGGGAAAGCCGACTGGGACATTATCCGGGCGGTTAAAGAAGCTGTAGCAATACCGGTCAACGGGAACGGTGACATATGGACTCCGGCCGACGCTGTTCGGATGATCAACACAACGCGTTGTGACGGCATCATGATTGGACGGGGAGCACAGGGAAACCCGTGGATTTTCCGGCAAACTAATCATTATTTAAGAACAGGCTTGATTTTGGAAGGCCCGACTTTGGCTGAACGCATTGCCATACTGCTGCGGCATTTGGATATGCTGGTGGAGTATAAAGGTGAATATATTGGTATTAGGGAAATGAGAAGCCACGGAGCCTGGTATACAAGGGGGCTGCCACGATCAGCCGAGCTTCGCCTTAAGTTTAATCAGGTATTGAGCAAAGAAGACTTCATTGCCGTCTTAGAGGAATACCGGCAACAGGCACAAGAGGAATAAAAAAGGTTTAGAAGACTACCTAAACGTCATCTTGCTCAGATTATCAAATGCCACGAACTATCCTAAAAATCTAAAACGTCATAAGACAAAGGAACCGGAACCACAGAGACACAGAGAACGCAGAGGGGCACAGAGAAAGGATAATGAAGAGCGTTGAAAAACAATAAATAATTAATCCCTCTGCGTTTCTCCGCGTCCTCTGCGCCTCTGCGGTTAAACAGCCGTTACCTCTTTGGTCCCTTTACCATCAAGATTTACAGGATAGGCGCACCTTATTTATATTAGAGAGGACGGGTTTAGCATGCATATGCTGATTATGCCTGTGGCAAATGGAATTTTACCCAGACCGCAGGGCGGAAAAATGTCAGGTATGTTTATACTCGAGCATGGAGGTCAACTCCTGAAAGACGTGGGAGTAGACCGGGAAATTCTTATTTGTCCATGGGTGGTTAACGAGCAAGAGTTATATCCTGTGGGGGTAATAGTCCGTATTGTGGATATATGGGACCAGCGTATTGTTGACGACAGCGGTAATGAAATATCGGTACTTATGGCTACGCTTGAGGGGCGTGGGCATGCCCGCTGGTACACTACCGGCATGACGGCAAATTACATTTATTCTACTGATGTGGAAACCTTGAATTTAATGAAAATGCGCAAGGAATACCCTGCTATCTCCGGCGCCGGCTGGCTTGCATCAGGTGGATATACGGAGTTTAGGGACAAAACTGACCTTCCTGTTACGATTTACGGTCAGGATTTAGAAACAGGGCAGGAAGTAAGTATTACTGCCAATCTTGGAGGTCTTGTAGAACCTGAGCAGGCTCATACCATTGAGCATTCGATCATTCGGGCCCTAAATACATGTTGTTTATGTACACCCCGTACTTTGATTGAAGCTATGATGCTGGAAACCGACGAACTGAAAAAATCTGTGGAAACCAGTATAAAATATACGCTGCCGGAGGCCTTAGGCGTGACCGCCAGCGGGGCATGCGGCAATCCGATGACCAATTTGGCTCAGCTTTATTTGACGCAGGAACTGGCCGGCAATCTGGAGGCGGGCCGATCCCTTTACGAATCACTGGATAAGGCCCGCCGGACTACAATGTCGCAGCTTACAGAGGATGTTGGTCTGACAATGCACCAGGGCCTCAGAGTGTTGCAGGGACTGAAAAAAGGTATGGCTCATGATGATACTCTGTTAAAAAAAGATATATATAAGAAGGTAATCAGCCGTTTTCCCTTCGATCCGTGGGGCTAACGGTTTTTTTATTTTATTATAGTAAGAAAGTATATGTTTAGGACGGCGCAGGACAGCCTTATTAACGCTTCGACACTGCCGCTTAACCTTCGCTTATAATAAGGCTATCCTTTGCCTGCCGGTTGTCAAAAAGACGCGTTAGCTTTTTTATTATTTTGTAAAAATTGATAAAAATATAAAAATGCTAAGATAAATGTATGTACACAACCCTGTGCACATATAATATGCGGGGGATGATTGGTGTGCTGAGGATAGGAGAAAAGATTGTAAATCGCCAGAAAATTCACCAAACGATCGATTCTATTTTGGAAATGCGTTGTAACGGCCTGTCCCAAATCGAGGTAGCTCAGCAAATTGGAGTTGACCGGACCTTTATATCGCGTTTGGAAACCTTGGGAGAAATCCGTAAAGGTGGCCGGATCGCAATCATAGGTTTTCCAATAAAAAATTGCGACGAGATATACGCTGTAGCGAGACAGGAAGGTATAGACTTCTGCCTGGTATTATCCGAACAGGAAAGATGGGATTTTGTTCAAACTAAATCAGGAATTGAATTATTTAACACAATAGTGGACATGTGTGCCAATGTAAGGAAGCACGATATTGTTATTATCATCGGTTCCAACATGCGTATCAAACTCATCGAAGCTTTGATTGACAAGCCTGTTATCAGTGTTCAAATCGGAGAGTCGCCTATCGAGGAGGATAAATACGTTGACCCGGAAGATATCAGAAATCTCGTGCGACAACTCAGATTTTAGGTAGGAGGACACGATACTTTAATGAAGCGGGTAGTCAGCGTAAGTTTAGGATCTTCAAAACGCAACAGCAGTGTTACTGCCGATTTTGGCGGGTATAGGTTTCAGATTGAAAGAATAGGCACTGACGGGGACAAGCAGGAAGCGATGCGATTGATGCGGGAAATGGATGGAAAAGTGGATGCCTTTGGTCTGGGTGGAACGGATTTATATGTTTACGCCGGTACCAAGCGTTATATGTTTCGGGAATCGGCGCGTCTGGCAGCCGTAGCCCAAATTACTCCCGTAGTGGATGGCAGCGGTATAAAAAATACCCTGGAGCGCCGGGTTATCCCGCATCTTGCAACCAAGCTCGGGCTTAATTTTAGCCGTCTTAAAGCGTTGGTAGTTTGTGCGGTTGACCGTTTCGGGCTTGCTGAGGCTTTGGTTCAATCCGGCAGCAAAGTAGTATTTGGCGATCTTATGTTTGGCATAGGCTTACCAGTCCCTATTCGTTCCCTGGCAGGGCTAACAAGATTAGCAACTTTGATTGCGCCCGTGGTAACCCAGCTTCCTGTTAATTTTTTTTATCCAACCGGTTCCCGGCAAGGTCAATCTACGCCGAAATTCGGCAAATACTTTCGGGAAGCGGATATTATAGCCGGGGATTTTCATTATATACGCCGCTATATGCCGGCAGGACTTGCCAACAAAATGATTATTACGAACACAGTAACGCAGGAAGACGAAGTGTTTTTAAAAGACCGGGGAGTTACAACCTTGGTAACTACCACTCCGGAAATGGGCGGACGGTCTTTTGGGACAAATATTATGGAGGGAATACTTGTTACCTTATCCGGAAAACGCCCCGAAGATCTTTCCAGCAGTGATTACGTGAAATTATTGGATGAGATAGGCATTGAACCGCGGGTAAAACAGCTTTCTTAAGGAGGCGCAGAGATCTTGGAAAAGTTTGCCTTTATTATTCATCCACTGGAGGCCAAAGATTTTGGCAGAAAGTTTTCTTTTGCCAAGAATTGGCCGGATAGTTTCGTCGAGACTGTTATAAAGTACATACCGCCATTTAAAATCTCCAATATTAAAGGGATTGAATCCGAGCACAATCAGGCAGAGGGGTGGTTTGTCGGTTGTCCGCTTACTTCCCGTCAGATGATCAATATGCCGGAAGATTTGGTCTTAAAAAGGATCATTAAAGCAGGGAAAGTTGCGGAAAAACTAGGCGCCAGAATTGTCGGACTTGGCGCGTTTACCTCTATAGTTGGTGATGCGGGGATTACTATTGCCAATAATTTAAATATAGCGGTGACTACCGGCAACAGTTACACGGTTGCCACTGCTCTGGAGGGCACCAGACAGGCGGCTAAGGTCATGGGCATTAATATGGAACGGGCAAATGTGCTTATATTAGGGGCTACCGGCTCAATCGGGTCTGCATGTGCCCAAATTCTCGCCCGGGAAGTTTGCTACTTAACCCTGGTCTCCCGCGATGAAGCCAAGGTAGAGAAACTCGCCAAACAAATTTTAAAAACTACCGGATTAGCCGTAAAGGTTATGGCTAATACTAAATACGCAATTCAAAATGCGGATATTGTAGTGGCGGTAACAAGCGCCACCGATACTATCATTGAGCCGGAAGATCTCAAATCCGGGGCCATCGTTTGCGATGTGGCCCGCCCGCGCAATGTGTCACGGCGAGTGGCTGAAACACGCAACGACGTGTTAGTGATTGAAGGTGGTATTGTGGAAGTGCCGGGGGATGTAAATTTTGGCCTGAATTTTGGCTTTCCCCCTAAAACAGCTTATGCCTGTATGGCGGAAACCATGATATTGGCCTTGGAAGGTCGTTATGAGAACTTTACGTTAGGACGTGATCTTACCGTTAAACAAATCGAAACAATTGAAAAACTAGCCCAAAAACATGGCTTTAAATTAGCCGGGTTTAGGAGTTTCGAACAAGCCTTGACCCAGCAACAGTTATCGCTAATAAAAAGCAATGCCGTTGCGCAAGCTCGCCAGTCTCTTATATCACCAAGGACGAATGGGACGAATGCTTTAGAAATGATTGACAAACAACGTGATTATGCCTATAATAGATGAAAAATAGAGAAGGTTCATTTTAACGGAGGCCTCTCTTAGTGCCAAAGTGTCAAGTTGCTACTTGGCACTATTTATATTGCCTTACGGTCTATTTTGCCGTATCATTAATCCCAAGGCAGGCATTTTCCGTTTATAAGAATAAAATAGTTAATAAAATAGTTTATGAAGAGCATTTTTTAAATATTTGAAAAAATGCGTTGGGTGCGCAATAACAAAAAGAGGAGAATGCATTATGGAAAAAGAAATTGTACTTACAATTGACGGTCTGAAGAAGATAGAACAAAAACTTGATCATTTGAAATCTGTCCGTCGCCGGGAAGTAGCTGAGCGCATTAAACAGGCCATTGAGTTCGGAGATATTAGCGAAAACTCCGAGTATGAGGATGCCAAAAACGAACAGGCTTTCATCGAGGGGGAAATTCTGACTTTAGAAAACATCCTCCGGAAAGCGAAAGTAATTGACGAAAATGACATTGCCACCGATGTCGTCACCCTAGGCTCTACTGTTACCTTGAAGGATCTGGAATTTGGGGATGAACTTGAGTATACCATCGTAGGTTCGGCGGAAGCAGATCCGACGGAATCGCGCATTTCCAACGAGTCGCCGGTGGGTCAGGCTATTCTAGGCCAAAAAGTTGGCAGTATTGTGGAAGTGAATGTACCGGCAGGAATGCTAAAGTATGAAGTTGTGGACATTCAGCATCGGCATTGATCTTTCGATTGCTCAGCAATTGCCTTAATTTACAATTGTATTGCCATGCGACATATAGCATGGTATTGCTATTTTATGTATGATAGGAGAGAAATCATAAGTATGGCGGATATGGAAGAGTTACAAGAGCAATCGGTTGAAGAATTAAACGAACTTATGCGTGTTCGACGCAGTAAAATGGCGGACATAATCGGGCAGGGCATTGAGCCTTTTGGCCGTAAATATTATGTGACCAACCACGCCCAGGACATCCTGGAACATTATTCTGATCTGGAAGGTGCCACTGTCCGAGTGGCCGGGCGTCTGATGGCTGTTCGCGGCCATGGTAAAGCCAGTTTCGCCCACATTATGGATGTCTCAGGGAAGATTCAGATCTATTTTCGGCAGGATGTAATGGGAGAATCCGCCTATGAACAGTTTCATCTTCTTGATATTGGCGATATTATTGGGGTTGAAGGAACGGTTTTTAGAACGCAAAAAGGTGAAATAAGTATTAAGGCAGCCAATTTTGAGTTTTTGGCGAAATCATTACGTCCACTACCGGAAAAATGGCATGGACTCAAAGATATTGAAACACGTTATCGTCAGAGATATCTTGATTTAATTGTTAACCCGGAGGTTCGCAACAATTTTATATTGCGCAGCAAAATCATAAAATCGATACGTAATATCTTAGACGAACGTGGCTTTCTTGAAGTAGAAACGCCGATGATGCATCCGATCGCCGGCGGCGCTGCGGCAAAACCGTTTGTCACCCACCACAATGCTCTGGATATGAAACTTTATTTAAGAATCGCACCTGAGCTATATCTCAAACGCCTGATTGTCGGCGGCTTTGAAAAGGTTTATGAACTTGGCCGCGTTTTTCGTAACGAAGGAATTTCCATCAAACATAATCCTGAATTTACTATGGTGGAACTCTATCAGGCCTACGCTGACTATGAAGATATTATGCGGTTGACCGAGGAAGTAGTGGCTGGAGTCACCCGGGAAATTCTCGGAACTGCCAAAATTACATATCTTAATCAGGAAATTGACCTTACTCCGCCCTGGAGCCGGCTAACCATGACGGAGGCGGTTAAAAAATATGCTAATGTTGACTTTTCTACCGTTGCTTCTATTGATGAAGCGCGGGCAATAGCTGATAAACTGGGTGTTAAATATGAGAAAAAGCATGGCATAGGCGCTATCTTAAACATCATTTTTGAAGAGAAGGCCGAAGAACATTTGATTCAGCCAACTTTTATTATTGGGCACCCGACGGAAATTTCACCATTGGCTAAACGTAACAAAACCAACCCGGATATTACCGACCGCTTTGAGGCTTTCATTTTTGCCAGAGAAATTGCCAATGGTTTTTCGGAGCTGAACGATCCCATTGATCAGGAAGGTCGCTTTTCTGATCAATTGGCCCAGCGGCTGGCTGGTGACGACGAGGCTCATATGATGGATGAAGACTATATCACAGCGCTTCAATACGGCCTACCTCCCACCGGGGGATTGGGTATCGGCATTGATCGACTGGTTATGTTCTTAACTGATTCTTACTCGATTCGTGATGTTATCCTATTTCCCCATATGCGGCACAAGGACTAAGGTGAAATGGCCTGTTATTCAGGCCATTTTCACATATATTTACATTTGACATATTGCTGGCAGACTGCTATCATTATAAAGGTCGTTTGGATGAATTCCAGCGGATTATAGAAAACTTTAAAAACTATATTGACACAACTCGGTAAAATGTGTTAATATAAAAAACGTCGCAGTGATACAGCGACAAAATTTAGCAAAAAAGAAGCAAAAAAGATATATTGACATTACGTAATAAACGTGTTAATATATCAAACGTGTTCTCTGAAAACTGAACAATGTAAGATAAATACGCCAGATGTGCGGTGCTCAACGAGCACTAACAACAAGTTGGATGGAAAGCATCCAACACAAGAATTTCTGATGATATTGAGCCAATAAAACGGCTCCAATAATAAAACTTTATTGGAGAGTTTGATCCTGGCTCAGGACGAACGCTGGCGGCGTGCTTAACACATGCAAGTCGAACGGGGAGTTAGCAATAACTCCTAGTGGCGAACGGGTGAGTAACGCGTAGGCAATCTGCCTTCTAGATGGGGACAACACCGCGAAAGTGGTGCTAATACCGAATGAGATATAAGAGATGCATATTTCTTATAAGAAAGGTGGCCTCTGAAGATGCTACCGCTAGAAGATGAGCCTGCGTCTGATTAGCTAGTTGGTGAGGTAACGGCTCACCAAGGCGACGATCAGTAGCCGGTCTGAGAGGATGAACGGCCACACTGGGACTGAGACACGGCCCAGACTCCTACGGGAGGCAGCAGTGGGGAATCTTCCGCAATGGACGAAAGTCTGACGGAGCAACGCCGCGTGAGTGAAGAAGGTTTTCGGACTGTAAAACTCTGTCTTGAGGGACGAACGTATTATAGGTAAAGAATCTATGATAATGACGGTACCTGAGGAGGAAGCCACGGCTAACTACGTGCCAGCAGCCGCGGTAATACGTAGGTGGCAAGCGTTGTCCGGAATTATTGGGCGTAAAGGGCGCGCAGGCGGGTCTTTAAGTCGAAAGTCTAAGTGCGGGGCTCAACCCCGTATGGGCGTTGGAAACTGGAGACCTTGAGTGCAGGAGAGGAAAGTGGAATTCCCAGTGTAGCGGTGAAATGCGTAGAGATTGGGAGGAACACCAGTGGCGAAGGCGACTTTCTGGACTGTGTCTGACGCTGAGGCGCGAAAGCCAGGGGAGCGAACGGGATTAGATACCCCGGTAGTCCTGGCCGTAAACGATGGGTACTAGGTGTAGAAGGTATCGACCCCTTCTGTGCCGGAGTTAACGCAATAAGTACCCCGCCTGGGGAGTACGGCCGCAAGGTTGAAACTCAAAGGAATTGACGGGGGCCCGCACAAGCGGTGGAGTATGTGGTTTAATTCGACGCAACGCGAAGAACCTTACCAGGGCTTGACATCGATTGGAACATTCAGAGATGGATGCCTCTCTTCGGAGACAAGAAGACAGGTGGTGCATGGCTGTCGTCAGCTCGTGTCGTGAGATGTTGGGTTAAGTCCCGCAACGAGCGCAACCCTTATCCTTTGTTGCCAGCGCGTAAAGGTGGGAACTCAAAGGAGACTGCCGCAGAGAATGCGGAGGAAGGCGGGGATGACGTCAAGTCATCATGCCCCTTATGTCCTGGGCTACACACGTACTACAATGGGCTTCAACAGAGAGAAGCGAAGCCGCGAGGTGGAGCCAAGCTCACAAACAAGCTCTCAGTTCGGATCGGAGGCTGCAACTCGCCTCCGTGAAGTCGGAATCGCTAGTAATCGCAGGTCAGCATACTGCGGTGAATACGTTCCCGGGCCTTGTACACACCGCCCGTCACACCACGAGAGTTGGAAACACCCGAAGCCGGTGAGGTAACTGAAAAGAGCCAGCCGTCGAAGGTGGGGCCGATGATTGGGGTGAAGTCGTAACAAGGTAGCCGTATCGGAAGGTGCGGCTGGATCACCTCCTTTCTAGGGAAAAGCAGAGAGCCAGGTTTCTAGGAGCGAAAGCGACGCGGAAACCTGAGCGAATCGCTTAGTTCTGAGCGGAAGCGAAGAACATCCTATAAGCGAGCTCTAACTTCCAAGGTC